>WJLP01000090.1 GCA_014728435.1 Candidatus Uhrbacteria bacterium | reverse complement strand
TGCTAAACATGGTTTTATTACAAAAATTCAGAATATATATTATAATAACTTGTAGCGCTGAATTGCGTTTTGTTCTTTAAGAGAGGGGATAGCATGACCAGAGTGAGAAAGGAAGATGATGAGCTGAAGTTCAACTTGGCTGATAGCTTTATGTTTCGTATTTCCGGAGTGGTTGATGAAGTTGTACTTTGCGGGCATATCGCGGACCTGCTAAAGCAAGCCAAAGATATTTTTACCGTTACTTCGGTTTCCAATGAAACTTATGCTTTGCTTGATGAAGCGCATAAAGCCACCGAGGCTTCGTTTAACGGTGAATTTCGCGGTGATTTGTTTGATAAATATTATGCATTGGGTTCAGCCTTAATAATGATAGGCCATGAAGATTTGGGATTGAGTTTTCAGTTTTTACATCATGCTTATAAAAACAGGCCGCAAATGCAATGGCCGGCCGCCAAAGCTTGGTATCGCGGCCGCGGCGATATGCTGAAAGGAATGCTCCCTATAATGGGTCAAATTTTTGAAGACTTTGAGGCCGATACGGCACGCGAGTCGATCAGGGTCCACGCTTGATCATGCCACCTTGGCGTGGTCTTTTTTGTTTTGCAAAAACTTGGTTATGTGATATGAGTTATATGATATGAAAATCGGCATTGATGCCAGAATGATGGGGCCTAAAAATTCACGGGGAATCGGGAGATATATTGAAGAATTGATCAGAGCCATGATTGAGAATCATGCGGAAAATGAATATGTTTTGGTTGCGCGCGGTTTGGATCATGCGTTAAAAGATCATGCTTGCGTTAAAACAGTGGTTGCGGATATTCCTTGGTATAGCCTGAACGAGCAGTTGCAATTGCCAAAGGTCTTGAATAATTTGGAGGTGGATTTAATGCATTTTCCACATTGGAACGTGCCGATCACTTATTCGCGCCCGTTTGTTTTAACGGTTCACGATTTATTGTTGAAGCATCAAAAAGACAGTGCCAAGGCAAGTACCAGGTCATTTGCGCACAGAGCGGTGAAAAGGATCGGTTACAAAGTGGTATTGGATACGGCGGTCAGAAGAGCGAAGCGATTATGCGTGCCGACACAATTTGTGGCTGATGACATGGCGCTTTATTATCCCGCGGTAAAAGAAAAGCTTGTGGTAACCGGCGAAGGTATATCGAAGATGTTGGACGGGAGCGCGGAAGCGCCGGATTATGATTATTTGTTGTACGTGGGCAGTTCGTATCCGCATAAAAGACTGGATTTATTGTTAGAGGCATGGCAAAAAATAGCGGAGATGTATCCGGACTTGAATTTGGTGATTGCCGGGGAGACGGATATTTTTATGCAAAGGATGAGAGATAAGGTAAAAGCAATGAACTTAAATCGTGTTCATTTTGCGGGCAGAGTGGAAGATGATGTCTTAAAGGTTTTGTATAAGGGCGCGCGGGCATTTGTATTTCCATCCGAATTTGAGGGTTTTGGTTTGCCGCCTTTGGAGGCTTTGTCGGTTGGGACACCGGTTATTGCATCGGATAGCAGACCCATGCCCGAAGTTTTGGGAGCAAAAGGCGTTATCTACTTCAAAGCAGGCTCCAGAGATGGTATGATAGACTCTGTCAGAGCGGTGGTGGATAATTTAAAATCAATGCGCAATCAAGCGGAAATCGGAGGCAGGGAATTACTGCAAAAATATACTTGGAAAAAGGCGGCCGCGTTAACGATTGAAGCATATAATCAGGCCATAAAAAATTAACAGACCGCTTTTGACTTGTGTGGCATGAGCAACAAGCCAAAATCACAAATGGATGATAATGATTTTGAACGCATGAGACGCATGCGTGATTTGGAATCGCCGCTTGAGAGAGTTATTGAGCAAGACGGTATTATTTTGTTGACTCCGGCAGGGATCAGGCGCCGGGCGCGCAGGTTGAAAAATATCAAAAAGAAGCAACAATTGTTCAGGTACAATAAAACGCAGTGTAATGAGGTTTTGGATGATGAAGTTGAGGCTTTGGATGTTAAGGCAATAGCTTGCGCGGTGGATTTGCAAGAAGAGCCTGAGGCTGTTTGCGTGTCTATCAGAACGCGGCCGCATAAGCGCAGTGATTTTGTTGTGTCATTGCAAGAATGTTTTGTGGGCCCGCAAATGAATAAGGAAAGGAGTTTGCCGGAGGAGTATTATGAATACGCGGGGGAATATTCGACCGGGGTTACATCGGCCGACGCACTGACTTCGGCATCGCTTGCCAGCGAGGTCGAGCCTTGGATGGCGCGAAAGCAAGGTATGCAAGAAGGCCGGCTGGATGAATTGCGCGCCGGTTTGAGGCGTTTTGGCAGAGTATTTGTAAGGCCGGTAGCCGTGGTAAGCGCTCCAAGGCAAAGTTTGGCGCAAGAATTGCAAGAAGAGCGGAAGATTGATGCGGCGGAGGTGTCTGCCGGAGAGTCGCTTACACAAAGAATAAACGTTAAAAATTTCATTTTGGCTTTTTTGGGTTTGGCTTTTTTGGCCGTTGTGCCGGCATTTGCTTTAACCACGTATAAATCATTTGCCGGGCAAAGCGGAGCTATCGGTGAAACAGGCTCTGAAGCGGCTACGGCATTGGCAGCGGCGGCCGTGGATGAGGATTTAAATGTATCCTTGAGCCAATTGGAAATGGCTTCGGCCAAGTTTAGGGAAGCGTCGCTTATGCTGGATGAGTCGAGGTTAATGGCTGTTAGCGCGGCCGCGGTAGCACCGGATAAATACAGAGGAGCCAGGGCATTGCTTGAAGTGGGTGAGAAGACGAGCGAAGCGGGCAAGATTTTATCTTTGGGTTTAAGTAAAGTTTTTGATAAGGAAAAGAGATCATTGATTGAGAGGGTCAGGGTTTTGGGAGCGCATGCCGACGCGGCTTTGCCGATTCTGCAAGGCGCGGAACGGGCTTCGGCCGATGTGTCGGCCGAACAGCTTCCGGATGAGCATAAAGAACAAGTTGCGCGCTTGCCGGAACAAATATCGGCGGCAAAACAGACGGTACGCGAGTTGAAAAATTTATCCGAGGCCATGGTGGGTTTTTTGGGTGATGATGAATTGAGGAATTATTTGTTGGTGTTTCAAAATGACTCCGAGTTAAGGCCGAGCGGCGGGTTTATGGGTTCAATCGCGGAGGTGAGAATGTTGAACGGGGAGATTCATTCAATTTACGTGCCGGAAGGCGGGCCCTATGATTTGAAAAGCCAACTTACGGCAAGAGTGCAATCACCGGAGCCTATGCATTTGATTAATCCTTTATGGCAATTTCAGGACGCGAATTGGTTTGCGGATTTTTATAAAAGCGCGGAAAAGATTAATTGGTTTTGGAGTAAATCAGGCCAGCCCACGGTGGACGGCATCATAGCGGTTAACGCTTCTTTTATGGAAGATATTTTGGAAGTTACAGGTCCGATTGAAATGCCGGAATACGGCAAGATCATTACGGCGGATAATTTTTATATTGAAACTCAAAAAGCGGTTGAGATTGAATACGACAAAAAAGAAAATAAGCCCAAGAAATTTATCGGCGACATGTTTGATGAGCTGCTCGCGAAGGTAAAAGCCATGCCCAAGGATGATTGGCTGAAGCTGGCGGCCGCGGCTTCCGAGGGGCTTGGTACTAAGGACATTCAAATGGCGATGTTTCGTGAAGAGGAGCAGGAATTTGTGGAACAGTTCGGCTGGGGAGGAAGGTTTAAAGAAACCGACGGGGATTTTTTGGCGATTACGGAAGCGAATATTGCAGGGCAAAAGACGGATAGAGTTGTAAAAGAATCGGTTTTGCATGAAGTGAATATCAAAGCGAGCGGATCCATTGAAAATAAAGTGCATTTAAACAGGGTGCATCAGGGTGAGAAGAATGAATTGTTTTACGGAGTGCGTAATGTTTCTTATGTGAGGTTTTATTTGCCCAAAGGAGCGGAGGTTTTATCGGCCGAGGGCTTTTTGCCTCCACCCGAGCGCTTGTTTAAAGAGCCGCTTGAAGAAGATGGCAAGGATCCGGAGCTGGAAAGCATCGAAGAAAGTGCCGAGCCCGGCCCGGGTACGGTTTGGACAGCTATGGAAGGGGACTATACAGTTGTAGGTGGATGGCTGCAATTGGATCCCGGCAGAAGTCAGGATGTAATAATCAGCTATAGATTGCCGTTTACGGTGAGAGATGTATTAAATTCAATGGATGAGGATTTGCCGGAGCCGTCGAAAAGCGAACAAAAGCGAGCCGCGTATTTAATGTTGTATACCAGCCAATCAGGCAAGCCAAGGCAATTGACGCGAAAGTTTAATATCCATCCTAATTGGGAGGTTGAATGGGAGCGCGAAGATGGAGGTGGTGTAAACGAGGATGGTGAAATTGTATGGGACAGGGACAGGGTTTCGGCCTTACTGTTAAAGCGAAAGTAGTATGGTAAAACATAAGAAAAGTGGCAAAGACCATGATAAAAATAAAGAAAAAGAGTCAAAGCCGGCAAAAGCTGAGGAGGCTGTTTTAAGCGAGACTGATTTGAACGAGGAGACCGTTGAAGAGAGTCTGCGCACTATTTATGAGGCCGAGGAGGGCAAGATGCCGGACATGACCAAGCTGGAGAAGATAAAAAGCAAGCGTTGGATTTGGATTACGGGAGGAATTTCGGCGGCCATCTTGCTGTTGATTTTGGTTGCTTGGGCGGGTTTCGCATTTTTTAAAACTTTTCAAGGATTTTCGGGCAAAGCGTTGGACATGGAGGTGGAGGGTCCGGAAAAAATCGCTTTGGGGCAGGAAATTACTTATTTTGTAAATTATAAAAATTCGGCGGATCAGCCTTTGGCATCGGTTGATGTGAGGGTTAATTTTCCGAGTGATTTTGTGATAACCGAAATGAAACCCAAGCCCACCAGTGAGGGAAATGTTTGGCGGGTGGGCGCGCTTGCGGCACAGGAAAGAGGGACCATTAAAATCCGCGGGCGTTTTACCGGGGCTTTGGGCACGATTTCCGCGGTGCAAGCCATTGCAACTTATAGGCCGGCCAATTATTCGAGTGATTTTGAAGCCATGGCCACCAAACAGATTGAATACGCGGAAACCGTAATCGAGGGTTTTATACAGGTGCCGGAGAAGGCTGTTCCGGGTGATAGTGTAGCGTTGATCTATCATTATAAAAATTCGGGTGCCGAAGAATTGGAAAATCTTGTACTTCAATTTACGGTTCCGGAAGGATTCGCTCCGGATATGGATGCCATGGGCACATCAACATTACAGGGCAGGGTATTCGAGAAAAAACTCGGTGACTTAAAACCAGGAGAACAGAGCGAGCTTTCCATGGTGGGTACATTCGCGTCGGGTTTTGGAGGGGACGCGGAAATATTAGCGAAAATCGGTACTGTCGGGCCTGACGGTAGATTTTTACCAATGCATGTTGCCGAGAAATCGGTGCCGGTTTTGGCCGGTGATTTATCGTTGAATTTTATAGTTAACGGATCGGAGCAAAAAGAGAGGACGGCTTCATACGGAGAAGAGTTACGCGGAATTATCGGATATGAAAACATGGCGGATGAATCGTTGTCGGATATTGTGATAAGAATGAAATTAGAGACCATTGATTTGAGTTCGGGCGAGGTGTTGGCGAGTAAAAAATTGGTTGATATGGGTCGGTTGTCATCGTCGGCAACAACAAGCGTGAGCGGCGCGGAGGTGGTTTGGGATAAAACCGTTATTTCCAATTTGGAGTCGTTGCCTCCTCGAGGAAGCGGCAGTATTGATGTGAATCTACCCATTGTTTACGCGGCTCCGGATAAAGGAGCGGTGGCTTTGCGTGTAAATGTGTCAGCTGATGTGCGCGCTGTGGGAGATACGGAACTGAACCGTACCATTACAATGGCGCCAATGACATTTGTGATGTTGTCGGATGCCTCGCTTAGCGCGGAGGCAAGATATTTTACGGAAGAAGGCGCTCCGATCGGTACCGGTCCGCTACCGCCCAAAGTTGGCGAGGCGACGACTTACAGAATTATCTGGAAGCTGAACAAAACCGTGCATGCGCTAAAAGACGTGCAAGTGGAGGCTAAATTGCCGCGCAGTGTATCATTTAACCAAGTGGCAACCAGTACGGCGGGGGAGATGCAATATATTGAAGCGGAGCGGAAACTGGTTTGGAGTCTGAACAGAATGCCGGCCGGGGTCGGACAGGCCGAGGTATTATTTAATGTGAGTATCACGCCGGTGGCCGCGGATGACGGCAGGTTTGCGATTTTGATGGATGATATTACTTTCCAAGCCACGGATGAGGATATTGACGAGCCGATTTTGCTGGTTATTAAAGAATTGAATACGGATCTGCAAAATGATGAGAATGCCGCAGGGAAGGGAGTGGTAGTTAAATAATTACCAATTACACCCCTACGCTCAAAGAGCTTCACACTACGGTCGCTGAAGGCAACCTTCGTGCGACAGGTCGGGGCGCAGGCCAAATACCAATTACCAATGAAGGATTCGAGCTTTGCTCGATTCTTTTTTACACGCCCCCTTAATAAGGGGGGATGAGGGATAGTTTTTCAAAACAAAAAAAGCTCCCTAAGGGAGTTTTTTAACATTCATCTGATCGGTACGCGTTACCGAGCAAGTGGATATGGGTAAGTTTTTGGCCCCACTACGCTCTCGAGCTTCGAGGGGCGAGCATGGGCCGAGGGAACTTAACGAAAACCTTGTGTAAAGAGATCATTTGTCGAGGTTGGGTATTTCTACCCTTACCTCATCGATGACCTTTTCGCCCTCGGCGTCGATGACGCTTGGGGGCGGGTTCTCCTCAAGCTCGGCGGGCCGGTTTGCCTCGCCCTCACCGAGGAGGTTGATATTGTATTTTTTGGTGGCATGCGAGAGCCACCAGAGCGACAGGGCCATAAGCCCCGCGTCGTCGAATAAACCTGCCACCGGCAATGCGTCGGGCAGGATGTCGACGGGGAAGAACAGGTATGTCAGCGCCAAGACGATGAACGCCTTCGGCTTCCAATCCGTTCCTTTTGTAACCAGAAATTGCCCCAGACCTACAAGGTCGGGGATTTGTTTTTTGGTCATCTTTTGTCTCCTTTGGAGACGCGATGAATCGCGTCTCTACGGTGGCCCGGCGCACGGCCGGGGTTGGTTGTGTAGGGATAACCCTTGTGGTTATCCGCGCTATTTTTACGGAACAAACACAAGGTTTATCCCTACAATACAGCCCCCTTTGGTAAAGGGGGATTAAGGGGGTATCGCACCACCTTCTCAAAAATCCTCCGTTGTACGCCCCCTTGTCTCCGCCAAAGGCGGATCCGCCTATGGCGGAAAAGGGGGATATTCGATGCGGCGCATCGGATTGGGGGATTTTAGTCAAAGGCCCAATCGAGAGGATTGGGGCGTTAGGCATGGAATTTGAGATGAGGAGTCCATGCATCTCCTCTTTGTTCATCCGGTGGCTTCCCAGGCCGTGTCGATTTCTTGAGTCGACGCGGGGAAAGAAAGGACCGGGGCGTCCTGGCACAGCTCGGTCAAGTCCAGCCGGAACAATGTTCCGGGCACCTTGATCTCGAGCCGGGAGCCTTCGGCGCGGAGGACCTCGGCTCCTTCGGGGAGCTGTCCGGCCTCCCAAAGCTCGAAGAGCTTGTGGGCGGCGGCGCGGTATTGGCGCCGAATGATCCTCTCCGAGAGTCTGGCGCTCTCTTTATGGGAGGGCGACTTGGCCTTGGATTTGGCCTGTCGCTCATCCTCGCGAGCGGCTTCCTTGGCGCACTCTTTGCAGAGCGTGTAAGGAGCCACACGGCGCTTGAGGCCGCAAGCCGGGCACTCGCGGAGGCGGGCGCGCCGGTTGCGCTCGTTGTTCGAGAGCGCTTGGCGGACCCCACGGTCCAGGTCGGCGAGTGTCACGGACCAGTCCGGACGCATCTGGATCTGCTCAACGAACTTCGCCAAGATGCGTGCGTACTCGGCGCTGGCGCGGATGGAGCGGGTGGAGGTGCGGGGGGCGGGGGCGGCAGAAGTGCGAGGAGCGGTATTCATCTTCAAATCTCCTTGAGACAGGTTGGAAACCTGTCTCTACAATTAACCCGCGGGTCGGGTTTTGGGTTGCGGTGTAGGGATAACCCTTGTGGTTGTCCGTACTGATTTTTACAGCACGGATAAACATCCAACTACGCTAAAGCTACGTTAGATGAACAAGGTTTATCCCTACAATGCGCCCCCTTTGGTAAAGGGGGATTAAGGGGGTATCGCACCACCTTCTCAAAAACCCTCCAGATTTCGCCCCCTTGTCTCCGCCAAAGGCGGATCCGCCTATGGCGGAAAAGGGGGATCTCCGACGAGATGTCGGAGTGGGGGATTTTAGTCAAAGGCCCAATCAAGAATGATTGGGCACGTAGTGTGATGAATGTTTGCGATTAGGGAGTCATCACATCTCCCGTGAATGTTTTTTAGTACGGGTCAACCACGTGGGATTGACCCTACTTGCCTCGAGCCGCCTTGCGCTCAGCCTTGTTGGGCTTTGCGCTGTCGCCGGACTTGTCCTTCTTGCCCTTCTTGGGGCTCTTGGACTTGTTCGCCTTGGCGGCAGCGGCCGCAGCCTTGCGCTGCTCGGCGGCTTTCTTGGCGGCCTCGGCCTTGGCGGCGGCTTCGGCCTTGGCTTGCATCGCCTTGAGCTCGGCGATGTCCTTCACTTTGGCCTGATCCACCAAGGTGTACGACTCGCCTTTGTAGGCGATGCAGACCATAGCGTTCATCGCCAGGTCTTGCGTCACCTTGGCGCCCGGGAATTTTTCCTCGAGCGTGCCGGCGCGGTGGGCGGCGAGGAGGGCGTGCGCGAGCTTGGTGCGCTCTTGGGCACGCTTCTGCGCCTTCGGATCCACCTTGTACTCGGGGACACCGGGGCGGGCGGGCTTGCCGTTGCGCTTGGGCGCGGGGCGGGAGGCGGTGAAGCACGAACGGCACATCTTATGATATGCCTCGTCCTTCTTTTCTCCGCACTTGGGGCAGACGAGCCTTGCGGCTTCGGCTGCCTTGCGTGCGGCCTCCCTCTCCGCCTTTTCCTGCTCATAGCAGTCTCGGCAGAGGGGGACATCCTCCCGCTTCCAGTTCCCGCAAGCGCAGGTCTTTGCCTGTTTGCGGGCGGCGGCCTCCTCCTTGCGGAGCTTGGGAGCGGCACAGGCCTTGCAAAGGCCGTGCTTCTCGCTCCACACTCCGGGGAGGTTGGCGACCTGCGCCTTGCAAAGGGGGCAGGTGTGCGCCAGGGGCGCAACCTCCGGAGCGGTCTCGGGCTCGACCTCGGTCACGGCCGGGGGGACCGGGGTCACGAGGTGGAGGCTGGGACGCTCCTCCGAGGCCGGGGCGAGCTCTTCGCAGAGGCCGTTGGCCTCGCGGAGGACGTCGAGCGCCTCGTCGGCGGAGGTGGGGGTGGAAACGGCGGTGGCGGTGGCGGTCGTCTTTGCCTTTGTCATGTCGAAATCTCCTTTGGAGACGCGCCATGGCACGTCTCTACGGTGGCCCGGCGTTGTGCCGGGGTTGGTTGTGTAGGGATAACCCTTGTGGTTATCCGTGCTGGTTTTTACAGAACGGATAAACATCCAACTACGCTAAAGCTACGTTAGATGAACAAGGTTTATCCCCACGAATGTTTTCCTGTACTGAAAGGTTGATTGGTATCCACCTTTCGGTT
Organism: Candidatus Uhrbacteria bacterium; assembly: GCA_014728435.1. Lineage (GTDB taxonomy): Bacteria > Patescibacteriota > Patescibacteriia > 2-12-FULL-60-25 > 2-12-FULL-60-25 > MWCR01. The sequence continues at coordinate 12,820 of WJLP01000090.1, read as the reverse complement.
CAGTGGCCCAAGGTTGAGAATAACCTTGAGCCGATTAGACCGCACGATTTGCTTTTTCGAGCTCGGCCATTTCGGCCTTGAGCTCGGTAAGCGCCTCGGCGGACTCGAGATCGCGCCACTCGGCCTCGAGGAGGAGCTCCTCAAAGCCGTCGCGCCGGGGAAGCGCGGGGCGGCGGTGGATGGTGACCCGCTGGGGAGCGGTTTCGGCGGGGGTAAGCATGGCTTGCGCCAAGTTCATGACACCTGCACCCCATTTGGCCCAGAAGGCGACGACGAGAGCGGCGATTACGAGAACGATAGCGACTTCCATGATTCCTCCTTGATCGACCACGTGGGGTCGACCTTACAGTTTTTTGTTTTCCTGAACTGAGGGGTCGATATAGGATCGACTACTCGGTTCAGGGCTCATCAAGGGTGATGAGCGAAGGTGAGATTGGCCGCGCTGAGTTAGTTAGCGCGTTCCGGAGCTTCCCCGGAATATTACGGCCTCTTTTTTGCGGACATTGGTTGGTCCGGCGCTCTGCGGGGTTGCAGAGCGACTAGCCGTTTTGCGCGGCAGCCTCGCTGTTGCTGTTTGCCGCGGGGAGCGGCGCGAACAGCGGGCCGGTTGGGAGCATGGGCGGGCTCAAGGGTGAGCTCAGCCCGGGCTCGTAGACGAGCCCCTGCGCCAGGCGGCGCAGCTCCTCCTCTTCGCGCTCCGCCTCCTCTTCGAACTCCATGAGCCCGAGGAGGTACACGCTCCCCGTGCCGTCGGTGCGAACCGACTCCGGCTCTGCCTCCAACCCGCACAGCTCCGCGTGAGCCTGGCGGGCGAGCACGTTCTCCGAGAGCGGGAGGGCGACGAAGACGACGAGGACGACGAGGGCGACGAACAAGGTAGCCATTTGGCTGCCTTTCTCCCATTTTTAGGCATAAGGCCCGGGCATGAGTGCCCACGAGTTTATAGCCCGCAGAGGTTATCTCTGCGAGCCTGTCCCAGGCCCCCAGCTCCTAACCCCGTAAAATGCGGGGGGCTGAACTGAGGGATTAAGACAGTAGGTTGTCGAGGTTCGGTTTTTTGGGTTGCGAAAAAACAGTACAATCGTCGTTTAGTTTGATCCTGAAACATGTTCAGGATGACGATGTATTGGTATTTTTCTCTTCAGTTTGAGACGCGCTGTCGGCGGCATCTCTACTTAGACTCGAATCCGTCGATCCACGACAAGCTTGGGATATTTCGGTTCAAGTCCTCTCTCCTCTGAAGGTTAAGCGGTTTTAAGGTCTAACTAGGCTAGGGGATCCTCCTTGGCTAAAGCTTCGGAGGACATTCATCTAAGATGAATGAAGCGATTATATGTGCCTTGGCTTAGTTGTCGATCTTTCAGCTTAACGGAGTACTATATCACAAATTGAGGAGTTTGTCAAGACCCCCAAGGCAATATTTTGTAAATTGAATAACAAAAAAATAGTTTTAAAATTAGGCTAAAATAAGCAAAAAATTGACTATATCAGATTTTAGCTACGATAAGCTAAAGTACGAAAAGTTATATGTTTGTCAGCTCGTGTTGGACAAAGACGGGAAAGATTCGGTACTCAGTTCTAGTTTTCTGTATAAATACTTCCCGGCAGTCATCTTGCTTAAAAAGACAACCGCCGGGAGAGTCGGCGGTTTGGCAGAGGTTGGCTGTTCATTTGTCCTCGGATGGGTTGTCGGTTTCGGAGTCGGATTCAGACAAGCGGGGGCCGGACATGGCTGCCCAGAAATTGATGGAGCCGTCCGGATTTATAAAAGAAGGATCAAGGTCGCAAACCGCTTCTTGCTGGGTTTCGTCCGGATGTGACGGGCGGTCGCGTTTGGGTGTTGCCGGAGGTTTTTTGTGGCTGGATGATATGCGGTTTTGTTTGCCGCGTTTACCGCTAAATTTGAGTTGAGCTTGTTTGTGGGGCGGTATGTATGTTTTGGGAGCCATTTTGCACCTCCTTCAAAGATCTGAAATTATCGTACCATGTACATCGTACCGCGTACAACGCTTATTTGACGAAACCAAGATTTCTAGTAAACTGGGAATATATGAAACAATCTCGAACTCAGAACATCGAACTTGGAATATCGATTTTAATGGCAGTATTCTTTTTGTTATCAGTTGGGTCGGGGTGCTCGCGACAGAACTCAGAACCTGGAACTCAGAACTCAGATCCTGCACAAGTTGGAATAGAGGAGGTGTTTGTTGATAATTATCCTGAAAAGGCGGATAGCGTTCAAGTCAGTATCAGCGAGTCGGAAGGCGATTTATTGAAAGGCGCTGTTAGTATGGATGGAGTAAGCAACCATGTTTTTTACGCGGCCAAAGTGGATGGGGAATGGGATGTTGTCTATGATCCGGAACAAAGACAATATGAGTGTGATTTGTTGAGAGGTTATGGTTTTTCCGAGGCAATTATTGAAGGATGCGAGGAGCCGGAGGCGGAGTTTACCGTCGGTGATGCCAAGGGGATTCAGATGGCGTTCGCGGACATTTATCATAAAAATGTGGAAGACATTAATATTCGCGTGAGTCAAAGGACGGCAAAACATGCCAGAGGCAGTGTGCAGTTCGCGGGAGAGCAGGGAGGTGGTATGTTTTTGGCGGTGAAGGATCAGGGAATTTGGGATATTGTGGTTGATGGGCATGGAGCTTATGAGTGTAAATTTGTTGAGCCATATGATTTTCCGGAAGAGATGGTACATGATTGTTATCAAGATTCCAATTAACAAGTAATAGATAATAAATATCGCGTTGGTGATGTTGGCGGCTATAATTCGACTGCGGCTCGCTAAAGTTTAGTAAGTCTCGGTGAGGACTCATCGCATATTAAAGTGCATAAGGGTGCTGAAGAGATTGTAGCGGGCGAGGTTGGGTTTGTTGTTAAAAATTAAAAAAACCGCCAGAGGCGGATTTTATTTGAGAGTCTGGACAATGATCCAGAAGAAGTCGTCGGAGGTTTCGACTTCGCGTTCGGGCGGGGTGTGGAAGAAAAGAGTTACCGCCGGTTGAGTAATGATTCTTTGGATAGAGCGGTATTTTTCGGTTTTTAGAAAACATTCAAGAGAGCTTTCGATAACGCCGGCTCGTGAATTCGCGGCATGGATAACCGAATTGTTATCTGTGGCGATTCCCACGTGGCCTACGTTTTGATTAGGATTTGTTCTGAACCAGTTATGGTTTTTGCCGGTCGTAAATACAAGGTCGCCTTTTTTAATGTTTTGAGGTTCGATCGTTTGGCCGTATTCGATTTGTTGTATGGTGCGACGCGGCAACCAAATACCGCATTGACCATAGATCCATTTAGTGAAGCTCGAGCAGTCAAATAGATTTGGAGCTTGGAATTGTTTGGCGCCGAGTTTGTAGATGCTTTTTCCGATAAGCGAACGTGCCGCGGTAATGATATCAGGATTGAAAAGTTGGAAACCGCGGTTTTCTAAAATTTCGATTGCTTGAGTCGCGGGTATGGGCAATTTAAGTTCCGCAAAATCAACAGCACAGCGGTTGTTTACTGCACGAAACATGTTACCTCCTGTTAAGGCTCCGAATGAAATTAACCTTAAACACTGTAAATGTCAAACGTCGTTACTGATTAAGGATGAATCGCGTTTAACGCGATGAAGGGTAAGGGATTGCCGGATTGGTGAAAATTTGCTATTATTCATCTACATTACGCGTCCTTAGCTTAACGGATAAAGCGCCGGTCTTCGAAACCGGTAATGGGGGTTCGATTCCCTCAGGGCGCACCATCCCCCTACGCATAAAGCTTCGGGGGATTTTACTTATCAGGAATCGAACCAAGGGGATGGTAAGGGGAAGAGTTTCTCTTATATACCGGGGGTGACAGTAGTGCTAGCGACGTCAGAGGGGCGGAAGCCCCTATGAGGAGTGAAACGACGTGAGATTCCCTCAGGGCGCACCACAAAAAAATCCCACACGGGATTTTTTAATAATTAATCATCAATACTACAATCACCAATATTGGTTATTGGGATTTGATTATTGGTGAGATTACTGGTTTACATTCCATTTCTTTGCCTCAAGGCCGGCTTCGGCGGCGGCTATTTGCGCCTCTTGTTTACTGGTGCCGGAGCCTACGGCAATAAGGTCTTTTTCCAGAAAAACACCGACAGTGAATTCTTTTTTATGATCAGGGCCGCTTTCTTTTAAGACTTTGTAGTTCGGGGTAATGCCCAACATTTCTTGTGCGGTTTCTTGGAAGCGGCTTTTTGGGTCGATATAGAGTTTGTTTTTTAAGATGTCGGGCAGTAGAGCTAGGATGTAGTCGTCGATGAATTTTTTGGACGCGTCCCAGCCGCCGTCTTCGTAGATTGCGCCGATTATGGCTTCGATGGCATTGGCCAGGATGTACATGCGGGCTTTGGTGTTTTTATCTTTGGCCTCGCCTTTGCTCATGAGCAGGTATTCTTCGAATTGCAGTTCTTGCGCGATGCCGGCCAGAGTTTTGGCATTTACCAAAGCGGCGCGCCAGTTTGTGAGCTCGCCTTCGGGGTTGGGGTAATTGCGGTAGAGGTGCTCTGTAACAACAAGCTCCAAAACAGCATCACCTAAAAATTCCAGGCGTTCGTTGTGGTCGTATTCGAAGTCTGAATGTTCGTTTAGGTAGGATCTGTGGGTGATGGCCTGGAGAATCAAAGTTTTATCCTTGAATTCATAATTCAGCCTTTGCTCCAAAGGTTTAAAATCGATATCTTTATGTGTCAGCATAGTGTCGTTTTAGAACGACTCTCACGGAGCTACCTGATAAAACTTATTACTGTGGCGTTTTACGCGTCGATAACTTTATTTATTGATAAAGTTTGGAATGAGTTTTGATCCGTGCGCTTCGTCAGAAACGTTCTGCTCGAGTGAAGCTCGAGAATTTTGAATTAAGAAATAAGAGTTATAAATGAAAATGAGAATGTGAGCTACCAAGTAGCTAAGAATCTGAGCCGGATGACTCCGATTCCTTAGATTCTTTGTCTTTGCTTTCGTCAGGTTTTTCTATCTTTTCTTCTTTTTTATCCTCTTCTTTTGGCCGGTCGGCTTCTTTGATGTTTCCTTGTGATGTTTGGTCCCGATAAACCGCGCCTAATACGCCGTTTACGAATTTGCCGGATGATTCGCCGCCAAAGGTTTTGGCAAGTTCGATGGCTTCGTTGATGGCGACTTTGGATGGGATTTGATCATCGAAGACAAGTTCGTAAATACCGATGCGCAATACGTTGCGGTCAACCGTGGTGATGCGTTCGATGGGCCAGTCGGGGGCGAATTTGGTGATGGCGGCCGTAATATCATTTTGTTTGTCGATGATGCCTTTAATAAGCGCTAACGTAAAAGAACGCTCATCAAATTCGGGAGCGAATTCATTTAAGTTGCGTTCGGCTATTTGGATAGCCTCTTCATCGGCGCGTTTGTGAAAATCCCATTCGTAGAGGGATTGCAGAACGATTGTTCTGGCTAAGTGGCGATTGGACATAAGGAACGAAAGGAGCAATTAGCGATTAGCAATTTATTTTTTTGCTTCGGATTTAGTTTGCTCATCGGGTTTTTGTGAGTTTTTGAGCAAGCGTTCGAGTTTCTTTTCTTTGCCTTTGATGTGAACTTCGTGGCCGCGATATTCGGTAGCGCCCGGAGCAACACGATGAGGGCGGTGGGTTAAACCGGTTTTGGCGTCTTCGGTGAGATTTTGTTTCTTTAAAGCGAAGTGCGACGCGCGGCGGCGTTTATCGCTGCTTGTCCTCCTGTGTGCGGGTAGTGCCATACTATTACAGTTAAAGGTTTAATGATTAAGGATAAAGTTGAGTATTGAATGTTGAAGTATTCTTGTGAGAACTCTGTTAGTTTAGCAAAGAATTGCTGGAAATGCAAGCTTTTTTCGAATAAGGATAAAGGATAAGAGATGAAAGATGATTGAGGATTAATAAAACCGGCATAATAGCCGGTTTTTTTTGGCTAGATTATGGTTCGTTTGATGTATTCGGGGTCGAAGTTTTGGACTTCGTCTTCGCTAAACCAGACGTCTATTTCGGTTTCAGCTTCTTCGGGGTTGCCGGAGGCGTGGATCAGGTTGAAGACTCCGGATCCTTTTGAATCAGCGTGCTTGAAGGAAAGATGGGCAAAATCGCCGCGAATGGTGCCGGGGGCGGCGGATTTGGGTTCTGTTTCGCCGACCATTTTGCGGACTACTTCAACGGCTTCAACGCCTTCCAAGACCATTGCCACAACAGGACCGGAAGTGAGCATATTAACCATGAGCTGGCGGATGTGTTCACCGCGGCGTTCGGCCAAGTCTTCGGTGTAGTGTTTTTTGGCGATTTCTTCGGTTGACCAGACCATTTTTAAACCGGCGATTTTTAAGCCAACGCGTTCAAAACGATGGATGATTTCACCGATCAAGCCGCGGTTTAAGGCATCGGGTTTTAATAAAATCAGTGATCTTTGTACTGTTTCGCTGGGGTGTTGCATAAAATTACGATTCAAGATTAAAGATAAAAGAGTTAAGTGTTTAAGGCGGATTTTAGTGGATGACTCTGATTATGTCAATTGATACGCCCGCCTTGGTTAAGCCCAAGCTTGACGGGAGCTTTGGCGGGCGCACTTGATGATGGCGGTTGGCAATAAAAAAACCCGGTTATTCGACCGGGTGAGTACATTACGCTGGTTGCTCTGAGCGGCATTGACGGCGCCAAAGCATGTCGCGCACTTCTTGGTCATACCAATTTAGGCCGTAGAGGGCGGGCGGCCAAATCCAAGGAAAGAGCGTATCCAAGTAGGTGATAAGTTTGTAGAACGGGTGGCCGTCTTGCGCGTGCGCAACCAGTGAATTTATGAAGTCAGGAAGAGAAAGTATCTGCAGTTCGTGCCAGAAGCCACCCCAGAGAAGCTCGTATTTTTCGCCGCGGCGATTGCCTGATGAAAAGGGATTGCCGGGGTCTATGGCACCGGCGCGCGATGCATTGGACTGTTGAGCTGAAACCAGACCGGGGCAATTGACCACTGTGGCGCGCAACATGTTGGCCAAATGTTCTTCATCGGCGCGATCGCAGTTGAGTAAAACTATGCTCATGGCGGAAAGGTCTGTGATTTGTTCGGGTTTGCGTTGTTTTTTGCGTAGCTGTTTGGTAAAGATACGCTGTTTAGGTCGCGATTCGAAATAAACGAATATTTGCCTGCCGTTTCTTTTTACCACGCGGACGTCGAGCGGAAGTACATAGGTGGTTTCGTTGGTTGTAATTTCAGCATCCGGTTGATTTTCGTAATACCATTCTACTTGGTATCTGCCGTCGATGTCTGTTTTTACTCGATAGTTATTAGCTGGATCGAGTTTGGCGACCACAACCACCCTTTCGCTCAGCGAATCGTCAAATACATGATTTTCCAGCCGGGCGATTAATTCTTGCCGGGCGTGTTCCAGTTGTTCGGGATTGTGCGAGCCGATAAGGCTTTCGAATTCCAATTGCGCCAAGACGGCAATGATACGCGCTTCAAACGGTATACGGCGCGAGATCACTCCATTGCCGTAGTTGCGGCTCATGAGTTCGATTAATTGGGGCATGGTATAGGCGGCCTGCACACTGGCCGCGTATTCCAATTGCCGGCGCCTGTTTGAAGGGAAGTATTCCTTGAGGATCTCGTTTAAAGCGGTTTGCACGTTGGTTATGGCAATTTGCATCAGAGCGCGTGCTTGTTTGAAGCCCAGGCGATCCAAGTTGTATTTATCGGTATAGAATTCGTATAGCGCGCGGTCTTGAGCTTCGGCAACTTGATTGCGGTATTGGGCGGGGCTTTGGTTTTTATCAACTTGCGCTTTGGCTTCGGCCAGCTTGTTTTTTAAATTGCGAAAGCGTTTTTTTTCGCCAACCAGCACCGAACTGCGGCGCAGGTATTTGAAACGCTGCCAGAATTTTTCTTCATCATCCAGCTGCGGATCATCGGGATAAAAAAGCAAGTTCGGGAAATACTGGCTTACATCACGCTGTTCTTGTTCACGAAGACGATCGATTTGTTCTTGTTTGACTTGTTCGATAAGCGCGAGACATTGTTCGCGGGTCATTTCTTCGGGAACTTCGCGAATGATTTGTTGAAGCATGCTCAATGTTTTGGCATCACGCGACAGATGGAAAAACGGTTGCGGGGCAAGAGGGGCGGGGCAATCGCAATCATGTTGCTTGGGTGCCAATTATCACCTCCTTGTGAAAGGGCGAATACTAAAAGTACTCAAAAGTAAAAGGGGTGTCAAACAATAATTATAACCGATAAACAAAGTTGAGATCATATCGCGTATGGATTATAGAATGATAAGTGTTAAGAAAAGTGTATCGTATTTTGTAAACATGTTGACTTGAGGGGGAGGATGGGGGAATATGTAAGCGAGCAGCGGGTGAGGATTCGGGACAATTTTCGGACTAAGAGGCCGGCGTTTCGGCCGCCGTGGCGGACGGGATCAGGCCTATGCGGCGTATCAATGCGGGTCGCGAGCAGGGCGGATTTTCTGCCCAATTCGTGTCTTTAACATTGAGCTAACGCTAAGAGCATCGCTCGATTATATCTTAGCCGAATTCCTCATCCGCTCTCGTTATTATTTTAGTTATTTAGCAACGGCCAAGAGGGCGTATTTTTTAGTTTGCCATGGTTGACTGATGATTGTTTTTTTGGTAGGTTGCCAGTAGCAGTACTTTGCTTAATAAACAAAAAATAACGAACCTTCACAACAGAATCGTGCTGGCATTGGAGGGACACCATGCATCAGATTCCCGTACCAAAGGGAACCCGCGTGGTGTTATTGCGCCACGCGATCAGCGATTGGAACGAAGAAACTATTCGGGCGCTCAAGGCCGGGTCGAAAAAGCCGACCAGATTGCCAGGCAAGCGTAATGCTCCGTTATCACCAATGGGGCACTTGGAGGCTTATTGCGCGGCCAAGTATTTGGCGGGGATTTTTTCGGCCGAAGATTTCGCGCAAAAAGGGCTGATGGCCTACTCTCAGCATATGCGAGCCAAAGAAACGGCGCGCGTTATTATGGAGCATGGGCCTCTTAAGCCCAGACAAAAGTACCAAAGCGAGATTTTGGCGGAAAGGTTGCATGCCAGGTACGCCTACATTTACGAGCCGGAAAAGGAGCTGTACACACGAGCTTCTCTTGATCCAAAAGAAGGGCTTAATCCGTTTAACGGTTCAAAGCAGATCATAGACAGCGACATGGCCGACATGCGCGAACTTTTGCGGCACCAGCCCAAGTTGGCGCCCATGTTGATGTCAAACAATGATATGCATCTGGCTGCCGTTTATATTCTTACCAGCTTCAGGGATTCGCTTGAATTTTTCTACCGCGAGGAACTGGAGCGATCAGGAAAGGTAACTCCCGGTAAGTTGATAGAGCTGCGCAGGACCGCCGCGAGCAAGGCGTTGGTTGATTACGGATCCAGGATAGCGCCGGATTTTGCGGATTGGTTCTTTAAGCAGGTGGAACTGGAGCCCAATGAAAGGCGCAAGACACCGACTGGCGAGAGTTTCCCGGACATGCGGGAACGCGCCATTGAGTTTTCCAGAGATTTGAACATGGAGCTCGATGAAGTGGGGTCCGGCGCGATTGCCATTGTGGTAACGCATAGTTTCTTTATGCTCTCCTTGAGGCAATTGTGGGAAGGTTTTTCCAATGATGCCTTAAACGAGATGATAACAGCCGAAGGGCCGCCGTTTCCGCCTCATGTGGGCATGGTGTTTTATAAAGAATCTGACGGTAAGCTGGTCCCAGACGGCGATCCTTATGTCTTGCCACCGGAACTGGAAGTGAGCGGACGGCGGTTGCGTTTCCGCGCGGATGTTCCGCAGAGCAAGATAGACGAGATATGTAGATTGTTGGGTGTGGAACAGTTTCGTAAAAAGCGCAACCGGGGCAGAAGAGGCAATCGGAGCCATTCGGATCACCGTTTTCGTTTTTGCGTACCGTCTGAACGAGCGGAGCCAAGACCCGGCTTATTCAAAACTCGCGCTTCAAGCGAGGACGATTCTGAAAAAAAAGCGTCATGAGGGGTCGGGTATTAACTCCGATCCCTCCTAAATGAAGCTGTTCTCCATACCTCCCACGGGAGGTCTTTTTTTAAATTTTTTATGTAGGTGTTTATGATGTATAATGTGATTATGGAACAAGTAATAGCGGAAAAGCAGATAGAAAAGCAGCCCAAAGCATTGCAGTCGGGCTTGATAAAAGCTAAGGCCAATATGATGACCCCGGGCGGAGCGATTATTTTGGCCGCGGCAATAATTATAAGTTTGGTATTTGTTTTATCATTGTTTTTCCCGAGGGGAAATGGTTTGCAATTTGTAATTATTACAGCCTTAACGCTTGTTAGTTGGGGTTTTTTGTTAAATTGCGCGACTGAAAGATTGACGCTCGCGGAGGGTTTGTTGATATATAAATCATTGATCGGCAGAACGGTTACGATCGAATTGAAGAAAATCGATTCTTATAAATTGACGGATTTGGGTTTGCGGTTTGATGGCAATATGTTTTTGATAGAAATAGAGCATGAGGATAAGGAAGAGCCGGAAGAGATCTTACTGAGCCCTTGTTGGAATAAAGCGGATTTAACACTTTTTTGCGATACATTGGTCATGGTGCTTGAAGAAATAAATCAATAATTTTATGACAACCAAAAAAACAAGAAAGCAAAAGACACCGGCTGTGATTAAGAAAGATATACCTCGGAAGCCCAAGGAATTTTTGAGCGCCGCGGGCAGGCCGTTTTATAAAGGAACTTCGTTTAAGAAAAAAGCGGGTAAGATTGCGGAGTCGGAAAAGAGATTCGTGCATTGGGTTTGCTCACCGGATGGAGAGTGTAAAGAGATGCAACAAGAAGATTTGCGCAGTTTTACGGATCAAGTTTATTGGAGGATTTTCAGGATTATGGCTGAATTTATCGAAGGTTTTGAGTTTTTATCGAAATTGCACAGAGAAGTTACGTTTTTTGGCAGTGCGCGCACAGACCCCAAAAAAAAGGAGTATAAGCAAGCGGTAAAGCTGGGTAAGATGTGCGCGGACGCGGGTTATGCTGTGATTACCGGCGGCGGACCCGGAATAATGGAAGCGGGAAATAAAGGCGCGTATCAGGCCGGCGGTGAGTCGGTGGGTTTGGATATTGAACTGCCTACCGAGCAAAGGCGCAACGATTTTGTGACCCGCGCAATCGGGTTTCATTACTTTTTTACCCGCAAGGTGATGCTGTCGGCATCCGCGCAAGCGTATGTGTTTTTTCCGGGTGGTTTCGGCACAATGGATGAGGCTATGGAAATGTTGACTTTGGTGCAGACCGGTAAGATTCCCAAAGAAGTGCCTTGCATTTTTATCGGGAAAGATCATTGGCAGCCGTTAAAGGATTGGATGAAAAATAATTTGTACGGAAATAAATATATCAATAAAACGGATTTGGATTTGATGCGGATTGTGGATACGCCGGAGGAAGCTTTCAAGATAATTAAAAAGACAACTGAAAGAAGGCTTTGAATGCTCGACTAACTTTGAACTTCGAACTACGAATCGAGCTCAGCTCGACGAACATTTCCGCCAGAGGCGGATGCGCCTATGGCGCAAAACAACGAACTACGAACTGCGAACGACGAACTCTTCCGTCAATCCGTTACGCGTAAAGTTTCAAGCTACGGTAGATAGGTCGTGGGTAGGGTTGAGGTGGAAGTTTGTTTAGCGGAGGGTTTTGCGGGGTGGTAGTGAAATAACAAAAAACTTTATTACGTATAATCAAGTTGGGCGGGAGGCTGATCGGACTCGGTCGCAGTTTGCCGCTATTTCTTGTCTGCGGTGGCTTGGCGGGCCGCGGTTTTGGCCTTTTTCTTTTGGCGCTTGGTTGGCATTTCGCCTTTCTGGACAGCCTCAAATTTTTTGAGTGCTTTCAAGGCGCGGGATGAAAGGCGGAGTTTGGTACCGTTAATACGGCGAGTTTGCAGGTTCACGCCTTGGGTTTTCTTTGTTGCCACGTTGGAATGGCTCCGAATATTGGCTGTGTTAGCGCGTTTTCCGGATAATTCACAAATTCTAGACATATTGATTGGCGTAAGTATAGCCAAATGCGGTATGATTGGCAAGTACCATCTTTTAGCGGGTAGCTGATACCGCCAAAGGCGGTCAAGAGCTGATAGCCGGCTAACTGCTAAAAGCTATCTGTTATCGGCTAGTTATTTTTATGTCATTACAGACTTTTTTTACAAATCCGGCTGTATTTATACTGTGGTTGGCCGCCATTTTGGTCGCACTTTCCGTGCATGAGTTTTCGCATGCTTTTGCGGCGTATAAGTTGGGTGATTCCACCGCCAAAAGGATGGGGAGGTTAACTTTGAACCCTTGGGCGCATGTGGATTTGTTCGGATTGCTTGCGCTGGTGTTTGTGCATTTCGGATGGGGGAAGCCGGTGCCTTATAACCCGATATATTTAAAGTATAAACATTGGGGAGAATTTTTAGTTGCGCTTGCCGGGCCGATCAGCAATTTGTTGTTGTTGATAATCTTTGGCTTGTTACTGAGGATTTTATTGCCGGGTTTGGGATGGGATAATTTATTGATTGTATTTTTAACTTTCAGTTTTTTTATCAATGCGGCATTGATGCTGTTTAATCTAATTCCGGTTCCGCCGCTGGACGGTTCTAAATTGTTGTTTGCCGTTTTGCATGAAAATAAATGGCATGATTTGCGTTTTCAAATTGAACATTACGGCCCGTATGTTTTGATGGCGGTTATTTTTGCGGATATTATTTTGGGAGTCGGTATAATCAGATTTTTTCTGGATAAGCCGTTAAATTGGAT
>WJLP01000089.1 GCA_014728435.1 Candidatus Uhrbacteria bacterium | reverse complement strand
CGCTAAACCTCTCCGATTACACTCTGGTGGATGACGACCCTTACTTTCGCTACTGGTTCCTATCACTCCTACCGCTATATGATGACGGCATCTTGTCCCGATTTTGGCAAGAAAACCAAGTATTACACGGCCGACACCCCAATGCCCGGCCATGGATAGCTTTGGATAAAGGCCCGATCTCAATCGTACCGAACGCGAACACCGCAACCGAAGCGCCCGCTTCTTTCTTGGAGGCTCGATTAAGGCAGATTCAAAGCGTAAGGTTCCCCAAACAACTCGCCGACATGGCCAACCAAGACACGCGCGTCATCATCAATGACAATGTGTTAAAATTCCATGTAACAGACAACCGCCTGCGTTTTCGCTCGGCTTATCACCAACTCTGCCATGATCTCAACATCCAACCCTGATAAAACCCTAAATTCAAAATTCAAAATTCTAAATTCTTTGTTTAGCTGGTCTTGGCGACTCGCCATCCTAAGCCTGCCTTGGCAAACGCGCTGGTTTACAGGCGCGAACTTGGCCGGTTGGCCTTGGGAACAAGGCAAGGTCTCCATCTACATATCCTTTCTGCCCATGGTCGCGGCAATCGTTATCGCCCAATTCCTGCCCAAACAAGCATTGTCAAAAAAGCCGGGTCAAGCGCTCTTTTTCCTTGTCACGGCCCTTGGCCTTGCAACCGTGGCCAACAACCTTCCGGACATCCGGCCCGCTATTGCTTGGTGGTTGCAAATTATTCTGCTCCTGTCTTTTTTTACCACTCTAATACGCGTCAACGTCAAATTAAAACAAGTTTTAACTTGGTTTGTCATCGCTCTGATTCCGCACGCTGTTTTTGCTCTGGCGCAAGCCTACCTGCAATACATCCCGGGCCACGCTTGGCTCGGAGTCGCCCCGCAAGCTTCCGCAAACCTGGGCGCGTCCGTGGTGCAAACCGATGCCACCCGTTTCCTGCGTGCTTACGGCGGCTTCCCGCACCCCAACATCTTGGGCGGGTTTATGGCTTTCGCAATACTCATAACCTCGTGGCTATACTTACTCCCTTTTAACTCACCAAAAAATGCCGAAACAAATACCGGTCCCAAAGAGTCACGGTCGCCGCATCGCAAGCGCCATTTCGTAATAAGGGATATTTGGAATAGGGTAATTTACCCGGGAGCGCTCCCCATCTTCTCCGCGGCTCTTTTTTATTCTTTCTCTCGCTCAGCCTGGCTTGCTCTGGCAATGGGAACAATATCGCTAATAATCCTCACCTTCATAACGGAAAATGCCCGAAGGACAAAGGGGATAATTGCCTTTGCGGCCGTCATCATTACCATCCTAACCCTCTCCATCATCCACCGTGATCTCACCTTATCGCGCCTGGGGCTTAGCCCCAATCCCGCCCGCTTGGAAGTGCAATCCATCTCTGATCGCGCTCAAAGCATTCAAAACGGCATCAACCTTTTCCAAGCTCATCCTCTCTTGGGCACCGGTCCCAACACGGAACTTAAAGCGCTGGCACAACTCAAAACCCCCCTCGCGAAGGAGGGTATCCCGAATGAAGTGAGGAGAGAGCGGATTCAGCCTCCCCATAACACCTGGCTGCTTATGCTTGCAAACTTCGGCATTGTCGGCGCGCTCTTCATCTTCGGTTTTTTGCTTTTTCTAATGCGCCTTATTCTCAAACAGTGGTCAACCGCAAATCACATACAACGCAACTTACTTATCTCACTTATCGCGACCTGGCTTGTCATTTCCATTTTCGATTATTACCTCTGGGCATTTTGGAGCGGGCAGCTGCTTTCAATCCTTACTTTATTTACCATAATTTTTTGGCTAAATAACAGTCAAAATTCTACACAAGCGGCCGGCATAAAAAATCAACAATCAAAACTTGACGGCAATCTTGAGTGAGGTTAATATGTTTTCACAATTAGCAGTCTCACAGCTTGATTGCTAATAAATCCATTTATAAACCATAGGGACAAATCTTGTATCTGTCCGCCCTGTTGTCACGGATAAACACAAGATTTATTCCTATAATTAAATTTAGTGCACATAATGAGTATGAACTTAAAACCCTTAAACGATCGCTTGATCGTCAAAGCCCTTCCCAAAGAAGAGGTCACCAAGTCCGGTATCATCATCCCCGATACTGTCGACAAAGAACGCCCCGAACAAGGCGAAGTAATCGCCGTTGGCCCGGGCAAGCTAAAAGACGACGGCACTCGCGCCTCCATGTCCGTTCAAGCGGGCGAAAAAGTAATGTTTAAAAAATACGCTCCGGATGAAGTAAAAATTGACGATGAGGAATACCTCGTCCTCTCCGAATACGACATCCTCGCAGTCGTCGAAAACTAAATTACAAAGAACGAAGAATAAATAATAAAGAAATTATTTAAATCGCTTTGTTATTTATAAATTATTATTTATTAATTTGAAGTAAGATATGGCAAAACAACTAAAATATGATGATAAAGCGCGCCAAGCTCTAAAGCGCGGCGTGGACCAACTCGCGGACGCGGTCAAGGTCACTCTTGGCCCCAAAGGCCGCAATGTAGTTTTGGATAAAGGCTACGGAGCGCCAACCATCACCAAAGACGGCGTTTCGGTTGCCAAGGAAATCGAACTCGAAGATAAATTTGAAAACATCGGCGCCGAACTCGTTAAAGAAGCCGCCTCCAAAACCTCCGACGTGGCCGGCGATGGTACCACCACAGCCACCGTGCTTGCTCAAGCCATGATTACCGAAGGCATCAAACACATCACCTCCGGCGCCAACCCTCTTTCGGTTAAGCGCGGCATCGACACCGGCACGGAAGCTATCGTAAAAAACATCAAAGAAGAAATCGCCACTCCGGTTAAAGATGAAGATATCGAAAAAGTCGCCACCATTTCCGCCAATGATCCTGAAATCGGTAAAATCATCGCCGAAGTCATGAAAGAAATGGGCCAAGACGGCGTTATCACGGTAGAAGAGTCGCAAACTTTCGGTATCGATAAAGAAGTTGTGCTCGGCATGCGCGTCGACAAAGGTTACGCTTCACCCTATATGGTTACCAATGCGGAACGCATGGTGGCCGAATATCAAGAACCGTACATCCTGCTTACCGATAAGAAAATCGGTTCGGTTCAAGAACTACTGCCCATTTTGGAACAAGTCGCGCAATCCGGTAAAAAAGAAATCGTTATCGTGGCCGAAGACATCGAGGGCGAAGCCTTGGCAACACTTGTAGTCAACAAACTTCGCGGCACCTTCTCCGCTCTGGCCGTAAAAGCTCCGGGCTTTGGCGACCGCAAAAAAGAAATGCTGCAAGATATCGCAACCGTTACGGGTGCAACGGTAATCACCGAAGATTTGGGTCGCAAACTCGATAGCGTAACCATGGATGATTTGGGCACTTGCCACAAAGTCATCGCCACCAAAGAGCATACCACCTTTGTTGAAGGCAAAGGCGACCAATCAGCGGTTGACGCGCGCATTTCCCAAATCAAACAACAAATTGAAAACACGGATTCCGACTTTGACCGCGAAAAACTGCAAGAACGCCTCGCTAAACTCACCGGCGGCGTCGGCGTCATCAAAGTTGGCGCGGCCACGGAAGTCGAAATGAAAGAAAAGAAAGACCGCATCGACGACGCGGTCTCGGCCACCAAAGCCGCTGTGGAAGAGGGTATCGTCCCGGGCGGCGGCGTGGCGCTTATTAAAGCCATGAAAGCTCTGGAAACCGTTAGCCTCACGGGTGACGAATACATCGGTATCGGCATTCTAAAGAAAGCCGTCGAAGCACCCGTATTTTCTATAGCCGAAAACGCGGGCCGCAAAGGCGATGTAGTCGTTGAAGCTGTCAGAAATTCCAGCGGCGATACTGGTTATGACGCGGCTCAAGATGAAATGAATGTAAGCATGCTCGAACGCGGCATCATCGACCCTGCCAAAGTCACACGTTCAGCTCTGCAAAACGCCTCATCGGTTGCCGGCATGTTCCTCACCACGGAATGCGTTGTCACCGACATCCCCAAGAAAGAAGAACCCATGGCCGGAGGAATGCCGGACATGGGCGGCATGGGCGGAATGATGTAACGCTAAACAATGACCAATAACCAAGAATACAATCACCAATTAAGCTCCAATTTCTCAATAATCAATCACTGATTTGGTTATTGCGGATTGGGGCTTGATTATTTATTGGTTATCGGTATTTGATTATTGGTTATTTGCTAAATCTTATGTTATAATCCACCCATAATTGTTATTTGTTAATTATTATTTGTTATTTAAATTCGTATGACAGATGCTCCAAAAGTCCCCACGTTCGATAGCAAAGACGTTGAGGAGAATAAGTTAATTGCCGCTTTGGGCTACGTTGGCATTCTATGCCTCATTCCCTTACTGGCTAAAAAAGAATCCAAATTTTCGCAAGAACACGGTAAGCAAGGCCTGGTTTTGTTAATCGTCTGGGTCATAGGTTCATTCGTATTCTGGTTTCCCATTATCGGCTGGCTATTGGCGCTCGGTGTGCTTATCATCAACATCATCGCATTTGTGAAAGCTCTGATGGGTGAATTCTGGGAGATCCCCGTTGTTGGCCAATACCGCAACAAGTTCAACATCTAGCAATCAAACTTGTAATTTCAATCCTTTATAGTTTGTAGTTTTAAGTTTGAAGTTTCAAATTGATGCCGCACAAAGCTCCGTAGTAAGCGGAGTTTTGTTCTTGGTCAACAAGCACTTTCATGGCATAATATGAGCATGGATAAGATAAAAGCCGAGCACGAAATCAAAAATCTGCTAAAGCAAATTGATAAAGATTTAGAGGATTATCAACGTCGTCTGGATGCTTTGGGCGTAGAGCGAAGAGAAATTCTTCGTCTTTTTTCGCGCCGTTTGGAACGAATCGAAGTCGAAAACATGCAAAAAAGAGTAAAAGCCAAAGCTTATGGAGAAACCAATAATTAGCAGCGCGGAAACGTCTGAAAAAGGCTTATCGCCGGAATCGCAAAGCCCCATCTCCGGTGTTTTTG
>WJLP01000088.1 GCA_014728435.1 Candidatus Uhrbacteria bacterium | reverse complement strand
GTGATATTACCGCCGACGTATGCGCGTTTTTTAGAACGCTTAAGCATATCGCCGATCCAAGCTGTTGTTGTAGATTTTCCTCGCGTGCCTGTGATGCCGATTGAGAGGCAAGGGCATTTTTCAAAAAAGATAGTAATGTCGTTAACTATCGGTTTGCCGAGTTTCTTGGCACGCAAATACATCGGATCGTTTCTGCGAACACCGGGGTTTTTGGCAATAATATCTGCCCAATCAACGTCTTTAAGTTTGAGACCACCGAGATGGAACTTAACGTTTTTATACTTTTTGAGCTGAGCGACGTTTTCTTTTACTTCTTTAGCAGGGAAAGCGTCGGTGACAATAACCTCGTGCCCGCGCTTAGCGCAATAAATCGCAGCCGAAACACCGCTTCCTGATGTGTAGCGCCCCAACCCTAGAATGAGGACTTTTAGTTTACCTTTTTTGACCATGATTCACTTGATTAATTGATTAACTTGATTATTAATTACTTTCCGAATACATCTTTAAGAACTAGCTAAAATATTCTAATACTATTTGGTATGTACTTGTAACTACTAAGAATACACCGATTAGTATTATGCAATATTTTAATCCTGATACCAAATAGTATTTAATCCCTCTTTTTCCTCTTATTTCGCGTCCATTACCATCGAAAAAGTAAGCTCTTTTATTCCCCCAGATACCCAATCCAAAAAGGAAAAGCCCTAAACCAAATAGAGTAACAAGTTTATTGTCAAAAATTTGTACTGGTAAAAAAATGCCTGCTATTGCAATAGTACCACCAAAAAGCATTATTGCTTTATACCAGACGTTGATATCAAGATTAGCATTTGTTTGTAGGTTCATAGGCAATCGTGTTAATCCTTAAATCACGTGAATCAAGGTTCAGACAATTACCGTTTAGACAAATCGTATCTAATATCCTCTATCCTCCTGAGGTGTTGTTTGGATTGGTCGAATTTGGCGCGGAGGCCGCCGGTGAGTTCGAGTGAGGCAAGATGTTCGACGATTTGCACAGCGACTTGGTGGGCGCGTTCGATAGTTTCTTTATCACCTTCTGTGGCTGAGAGGACGGAGAGGCGGGCCATCTCCCCCGCTGCGTCTGCGAGGCCTCCGTAGATTGCGTCGGGGTAATCTTTGAGTAATTTGGGATAGCTTAGCCTGCCCTTGAGGAAAGATTCGAAGATACGAGCCTCGGCATATTCTTCGATAGCGGCTTTCCAAATACCTTCGGATCGCAAGGCTGATTGCTTGGCGATGAGCTTAAGGCCTGACTTGATAAGACTGTCAGCCTTATTTAAGCGAGGCGATGCTTCGGCATTGTCATGACGCTGAAGCGCAAAAATCGCTTTCTTAGAAACACGCAAGAGCTCACTTGAGAGCTCGTTTAATTTAACGCGGTCAGCATCGATTTGGCGTTTAAGCTTTTCGATATTTTGCCACTCCGCGCCTTTCATAATAGGTTCCTTCATAGACATATTCAACATGACGCGCCACGGATTCCCACGAAAACAGGCGCTTAATAATTTCCCGCCCGCGCTCTCCCCTTTCCACCGCGGCTTCCGGATCATCCAACACCCATTGCATGGCTGCGGCAAGCCGGTCGATATCTCCCACGGGCACGGCAATGCCCGAGTGGTCGATGAGCTCTAAATTGGCTTTAATGTCGCTCATGATAACGACTTTGCCATGGCTCATAGCCTCCAGGATAGAAACGGACAGCCCCTCGGCGCGTGACGGGTGTACCATGGCACGACAATTGGCGATGAGAGATTTGAGAGCGGGTCCGCTGACATGGCCGGTAAAGATGATGCGCGGGTCGTCTTTGGCCAGGATTTTGAGTTCTTCCATGTATTCCATGTCGTCAAAAGTGGCCGACCCGGCGATGACCAGCTTATCATTGGTTTTTAATTGCTTGAATGCTCGTATGGAATCATCTTGTGCTTTATGTGCCACGAGGCGCGCCAGATGGATAAAGTATTTGCCTGATTTGAGGTTGTATTGCTTGAGTTCCTTGGTACTGTATCGCTTTTTAGGAATTTCCACTCCGTTTGGCACGTAGTCCACCTCTTTTTTGGGGAAAAGTAATTGGCAAAGAATTTGCAATTCATGCGACACGGTGATAGTGGCATGAGGCAAGGCCACGGCCGCCCACTCAGAGAACATGAGATAGAATTTGGCAAATCCGCCCCACTTCTCGTGGAATTGGTCACGGCTGTGGAAAGTTACGATGACGCGGGATGAGCGCTTAAAAACCTTGGGGATCCAGCACAGTGTGGACGGGCCGATACCGTGGTAGTGTAAAATATCGTAGTTGACGGTAAGCGCGTGCAAGCTTGCCAAAAGCACATGAGTTATGGTATCCAAGTGCTTGGTTTTAAGTGACGGCAGTGTGACGATTTTGACGCCTTTGTGGGACTTTTTGAGCTTGGGATTGGCGTACTTGCGTACATAAACCGTTACCTCATGACCGCGATCCAAAAGATGGCGCGAGAGGTTTTCTACATGCGTTTCTATGCCTCCGCCCGCCGGCCGCAGGGTGGGAAGTCCCTTCGCACCTATCATTGCGATGCGCATCTTGATGGATTTAGCCATTTATGTTAATATTGTACCGCAAATTACATAAATTACCAACTAACAATTACCGATTAACAATGTTGGACGCCTAAAGGCATTAACTATATAAATAATTATCGAGCTTGCTCGATTCCTTCATTGGTAATTCGTAATCGGTAATCCGTAATTGAAAGTTTGCGCGTGTAGCTCAGTGGTAGAGCAGCGGCCTTTTAAGCCGATGGTCGTGGGTTCGATCCCCACCGCGCGTACCATACAGAAATCCGCTTCGGCGGATTTTTGGTTTTATTAAACTTGATGTGCTACCGGATCGAACAGGATGGGGGCGGGAAACCTGGGTTTCCCGATGGCGGAAGCAGCGACAACAAAGTTGGAGCGTTGAAACCGCAGGGTTTCAAAGAGCGAAGCGAGTGAGATTCCCCACCGCGCGTACCACGTAAAAAGCCTCTTGGTTTATCCAGACGCTTTTTTGCTTTTTTAAAAAGATACTTACAACAATTTCAATTCAGACTCTACCTTCTGAATTGCGACGCTCCTAGGTTCAGATTCAAAATCCATTTCCACTTCACCGACGATGTGAATTTGAACCTGCTTTTTTAAAGATTCAGCTAATATCTCAAACTGACTTTGTTCCAAATCTCTCAAATACGTAAATGGTATACGTTTAGACCCAGCCGATATGTAACCACTCCTGACTTTAGAGTCTAGTTTTGTCACGACACCCTTTAGCTTCATTGCTGGCAAAACCTGAGTCTCTAGTCCTGTTTTAAAATATTGCGCAGAGTCTTTATCTATACTGGATATCATCTTTTTATCCTTCTTTAAAATAACTTCTTCCAGAAGCGAATCATCCTTTGTTAACAATTGAGCTATCTTTGCTGTGTTTTTTGCTAAGGTTGGGCTTTGCAGGGCTCTTAAGTCTGGGTAGCCAATTATCACGGCATTATTGTTCCCATTAACGTTTATATCGATTTTAATTTGATCTTGGTTTATTGGAGTAATTTTTTCAGGACGTCCGCCTTTCAGCATTTTTTTAATATTAAGATATGTCTCATAACCATTCAATATGCCCGTACAGGTTTGGACGATATCTCTGGCAACCGGAATTAATACTGGTGCAGCGAATAAAGCTGCATCAAAAAAATAAATAAAGTTGCTTTCCAGTGATCCTTTCTTAAAGGCACTGATATTTAGTTTTAGATTTTGGCTTGCCTGCTCGCCAAAATGAATCTCCGCGATTTCTTGAAGCGATTGACTTGTTGCTAAAATACCATTCGCAACGTCAAAAGCGTCGACACTATTTTCAACCAACTGTCCCTTAAATGAAAGTTGGAATTCGAATAACTCTTGTACTGTAGACATAGCAACATTATATCACAAAAAATATTTTTTATTCCAAATCCTCCGGCAAATAACTTTCGATGATGGAGGTCCACTCGCGGCCGTTGTCGGTTGGGACGGTGCAGTGGAGTTCGTGGGCTAGTTTTTTGCGTTTGCTTGGATCTTTGAGGAGGCGGAGGACGTTTTTGTAGAGGTCTTCGAAAAGGTTTTCGGATTCTTTGACCTCTATAGTTGCAATCGGCAAATGCCTGGTATTTTTTTCTTGATGCGAATTTTTGATTGGGACAAGGATGGTTGGCTTGGAAAGTGTTGCCAGATCTGTGATGCCCCCCATGCCGGCGCGTGAGATGACAATGTCCGCGGCTGAATAGGCTTGTAAAAGCTCGTCACGATCTAAGAACTCGAAGCGTTTGTAGCCGAGTTGTTCGGGTGGGTTTTCGGAGCGGTTGCGGCCCGTGATGTGCAGGACTTGGGTTTTTTCCAGCCATTTGCCGATATTGGTTTCCACGGCTTGGTTTAAGGCGCGAGAGCCGGTTCCGCCGCCGATGACAAGGATGACGGGCGCTTTAGTGTCAAAGCCAAAGTGTTGTTTGGCGAGTTTGGTTTCGGGCGGGTTTGAGCCAACAAAACGATTGGGCGTGGCGATTTGCTTTTCTTCTTTGCAGTTGCGGAATTTTTTATTGTGATAAACAAAACTGGTGGTAATTACCTTGCAATATTTTTGCACGGCCAGATTGGACCAGCCGGGTTGAAAATCAAGCTGATGCACGACGCAGGGTATATAACGGCGGGCCGCGGCGCGAATTACCGGGACTTGGGTAAATCCGCCAGCTCCGATGACGATATCGGGTCGGTGTTCGTCAAGAAGATTGCCAGCGGCTCGCCGTGCTTTGAGGTAGTCAAACGGCCAGGTGATAAGCTTGGTTGTTAGATAACGCGGGATTTTAGCGCTCGGGATTGTATAAAACGGAATACCGCGCGCTTCAACCGGCTTGCGCTCCGGGCCTTCTTGAGTACCAATCCAAATGAACTTGTCACGCGGGCGTTGCCTGCTCCAAAAAGCATGTAATGCCAAAAGAGGGGCTGTCGGCCCCATGGTTCCTCCACCTACCAATGCTATCGTCCTTGCCATAATTGAGTCCCTCGGCTTATTGATGCCATGATACCACAAGCGATGGCAAGCGCAACAAAGGCGGATGATCCATAGCTGATAAACGGCAAGGTGACGCCCGTTATGGGCACAAGGCCCAGCATGGACGCGATATTTAGCGCGCTTTGAATGCCGATCCAGGCACCGATGCCCACGGCTAAAAATTGGCCGAACGGATCTTTGGCGCGTTTGGCGATGTCAAAGCATTTATAGATAAAAAAGCCCAATAGAGCTAAAAATAATGTTGTGATAAAAAAGCCCATTTCTTCGGCGACTACGGCAAAGATGGAATCACCGGCCACCTCGGGCAGGTATAAGTATTTTTGGCGCGAGTGGCCATAACCCAAGCCGAACAGTCCGCCCGAGCCAATGGCCAAAAATGCTTGGTTGATATGATAGCCAATTCCTTGCGGGTCGAGTTCGGGGTGTAGAAAAGTAAGTACGCGCTGGGCACGATACGGTGTGGCATTTATCAGTATCCAAAAAAGCGCGGCTCCGGCCGCTCCTATGCCGAAAAAGTACACCAGCGGCGCGCCGGAAATGAAGTATGCGGTTAATGCGGCTCCGGCAATAACAACCATGGACCCGGTATTGGGCTGAAGGATAAGCAAAAACATAATAACAGCCAGCGCGACAAGGAATGGAATTAGGCCTTTTTCCAAAGTATGAGCTTCTTTGTTTTGCGTGCGCTTTTCCAGCCAAGCTGCGACATAAACCAGAAAGCCGATTTTTACAAATTCGGACGGCTGGAAAGTGATTAAACCAAAATCCACCCAGCGGCCGGACCCGCCAAAGCGCATACCGATGCCGGGGATGTAAACCAGGAGGAGTAAGATGATGGAGATGATGAGCGCGGCCGGCGCGAGTTTGACCAGCAAGCGGTAATCAAGCTTGGCAAAGATCGCGAACAAGATGATGCCCGGTATTAATCCATAAATGATTTGATGGTTAAAAAAATACAAAACATCATCAAATTTTTGATAACCCACGGGGCCGCTGGCCGATAAAAGCATGAGCAAACCGAAACCGACCAGAATAATCAGGCTGTATAAAAATCCGCGATCGATTGCGCCCCTTTTTTCACGCATAATTATTTATCGATCATGTGGATCATAACACCGAGCACCGCGGTAATGAATGCCACGATCCAGAAACGCATGACGATTCGAGGTTCGCCCCAGCCCTTAGCCTCAAAATGATGATGGATGGGCGTACTTTGAAAGATTTTTTTACCTCCGCGTAATTTCTTTGACGTAAGCTGCACGATGACCGAGCCGGACTCCATCACAAAGATGATGCCGATTATGGGTAAAAGCAAGGGTTGGTTGGTAAGCATGGCTATGATGCCAAGTGCCGTCCCCAAGGCCATGGCGCCCGTATCACCCATGAAGAATTCGGCCGGGTTAATGTTGTGCCACAAGAAGGCCAACAAAGCTCCGATAATGGCGGCACAAAGCGCGGTGATATCGGTTCGGCCCTGCATAAAAGCAATGGCTCCAAACGCGCCAAAAGCGGCCATTAAAGTGCCGCCGGCCAAACCATCAAGTCCGTCGGTGAGGTTGACCGAGTGTTGCGTGGCTACGATGACAAAGATGAAAAACGGAATATAGAGCCAGGAAAGTTCCAGGTTGCCGTCAAAAGGAATGTGGATCGAGCTCCATTCGAGTTTGTCGTAAAACCACCAGGCGCAAATGGCCGCGATGGAGGTGTAGGCGATTAAGCGGTGACGAACGCGCAGGCCGCCACCTTTGGGCCCGATCTTGCGAACGTTTAGGTAGTCGTCCACAAGACCGATGAGCGCGGCCGCTATCATGGCGCCAAACGGTACGAATGTTTGACTTCGAGAGAGTATGTTCCATGAGCACCAAGGTTCCACGTTCCAGACGGCGCAGATGAGCCATAGCGAGCCTACCACGAGCAGAACGGCTCCCCAAATAACTATACCGCCCATGCTGGGAGTACCACTTTTGCCGGCGTGCATTTTGGACATAACCGGAGCAGAGTTTTCGTCACGGATGTTCTTGCCCAGCTTGTATTTACGCAAAAGTTTAACCACAGTGGGCGTGGCGATAAAAGCGACAAAAAAGCACGCGAATGCGAGAGCGATAATGCGAATGACTTCCCAGGTAATGATGTCCATAATTAGCTATTAGCGGATACCGCCAATGGCGGTCAAGAGCTGTTAGCTGTTAGCAGATCCTTGTTTGGCTATCGGCTATCAGCTATTAGCTGTCGGCTAAATATTAGATGTTTATTTTGATTAGATGAAACAATTGAATAATCCAAATTACAGTGGTGATTGCGGAAAGGGTCAGCAGACTCGCTCCCGCCAAAACGTCTTGCCTGTAAAAATAATAACCCAGAGTCATGGTAGCAGAAATCAGCACAACAGGCACGAGCAAAATAAGAATCAGCCAAGGATACGGCAAAACCTGATCGATACCCAGATAGACCGTGTAATGTGTAACCACATAGCCGGACGGCAATGACAGACTGAAGAGCCGGTAACCCGAATAAGCGCTGGCAGCAAGCAATGAGATAAGCGTGGCTATCATGCCCCAGCGCATGAGAGGATTTTCCCAGGCGATTCTTGAGCTAAAACGCCATTCATCCCAAATCATATTACTCTACGGCCCGCACTTCTTTAACTTGGGGGATTTTTTCCATTAAAGTGGCTTCGATGCCGCCTTTTAATGTAATTTCAGCCATGGGGCAACCCACGCAAGCGCCATGCAAGCGCACTTCAACCAGCCCGGATTCGGGATCCGCGCTCACTAATTCAACATTTCCGCCGTGCAAAATCATGGGTTCACGTATTTCATCCAAAATTTGCTCAACTTGGCTATAAAATTGTTCTGGTTTGGTTTCCATCACCTTGTACTATAGCCTCCACAACCCGGCTTGACAAGTCCCGGATTATGGCTTAATATAGGCCTACTTAAACATGCTGATAGCAGATAGCCGATAGCTCATAGCCAGCTAACGGCTAATAGCTAACGGCTAATAGCTAATTTGTTATGGCACACGTAAAAGCTGGCGGTTCTACAAAGCTGGGCCGCGATTCACAAGGGCAACGCCTTGGTACCAAAAAATACGCCGGAGAAAAAGTGAAGATCGGCAACATAATCGTCCGTCAGCGCGGAAGTAAAATCCGCCCGGGCCAAAACGTCCGCATAGGCAAGGATGATACTCTTTATGCTGTAGCAGAAGGAGTCGTAAACTTCACAGAAAAACACGTTACCAAATTTTCCGGTGGACGCAGATGGTCTAAGTTCGCAAATGTAATCCCAAACGAAAAAACGAGCTAATGCTCGTTTTTGGTTTGAACTCACCCCTGCCCCTCTCTTGAGATCAAGAGAGGTTTTTGGTGTAATAGTTCTAAAGTTTCTTGAGTATGACAGATGACACTATCCAAATTCTCAAGTACTTCATTATTATCAAAACGAATTACTGTAATGTTTAACCTCTTTAAAGCTTCTGTTCTATGTTCGTCTATTGTAACAATCCGCTCTTCATGATGATGTTTTCCATCCAGCTCAACAGCCAAACGAAGTTTAGGACAATAAAAATCGACAATGTAATTCAAGACTCCGAATTGCCTCATGAACCTAAACCCGACCAGTTTTCGATTTCTTAGATATTCCCAAAGAATTTTTTCAGCTGGAGTTGACTGTTTTCGCATTTCTCTACGCAAATCAAGATTACCTGGGTCGTTAAACAAGTCAGACATATATGACTTATTAGCAAGTCTCTCTCTTGATCTTAAGAGATAGATTTAGAGTGAGTTTATTTCAACGCCGCTTTTATAAACCCGACAAAGAGTGGATGCGGTGCAAATGGGCGTGATAGGAATTCGGGATGGAATTGTGATGCTATGAAGAAAGGGTGATCTTTCCATTCTACGATTTCGACAAGTGAGTCATCCGGTGACACGCCTGAGGCGATGAGGCCGGCGCCTTCCAGTTGTTGGCGATAATCCGGATTATACTCATAACGATGGCGGTGGCGCTCAACAACGAATTCTTTGCCGTAAAGTTCGCGGGCGCGCGAATCGTCTTTGAGTACACAGGGATAGTCACCCAAGCGCATGGTGCCGCCATAATCCGTATTTTTCATCTTTTCTTCCTGTTCGTTCATCAAATGTATAACAGGATTTTTTGATTTGGAGTTTATCTCGGTTGATGTAGCATCTTTTAGCCCCAGGACATTTCTGGCGGCTTCGATAACAGCCATTTGCATGCCATAGCAAAGG
>WJLP01000009.1 GCA_014728435.1 Candidatus Uhrbacteria bacterium | reverse complement strand
GATTTGAAGTATGCGAAGAGGTCGAAGAAATTGCCTGTGGTTTTATCTCGCGAAGAGATTGAGCTTATAATAAATTCAATTACTAATCATAAACATAGAATCATGATTGCTTTGGCTTATGGAGCGGGACTGCGGGTTAGTGAGATCGTAAGGTTAAGGGTTGGGGATGTGGATTTTAATGCGTGTACTATTCATATAAAAGAGGCAAAGGGAAAGAAGGATCGGCTGACACTTTTGCCGGAAAAGTTGAAGAGTAGCTTATTGATGTTTACGGCGGGGAAAAGTGGCGATGACTATTTGTTTGCGAGCGAGCGGGGAGGGAGATTGGCTGAGAGATCCATTCAGTTGGTTTTTAGCGGGGCTTGCAAATCGGTGGGTATGGTTAAGCGGGTTACGTTCCATTCGTTGCGTCATAGTTTTGCTACACATGTTCTGGAAAATGGAATTGATGTTAGATATGTACAATCTTTACTGGGTCATGGCAATATTCGAACAACTCAGTTATATACACAAGTGACGTTGAATAAATTAAAAGCGATAAAAAGTCCGCTTTAATTCGCGAAACATAATACCGCGAATCTTGTAACGCGAATTTTTTAAAGCAACACGCGAAACGTCAAACGCTACAAGGTGCGAGTTACATGCTACATTATATGCGATATACGAAGCGCGTTATTATCATTAATAAGTTTATTAGTGGATGATGACTATGGCAATAAAGCCGTTTTGGCCATCGTGCTTGTCAGAATTTGTTACATGTTATATGTTACGTGCTACATGCGCACGGGCGGATGGCGGAATTGGTAGACGCGCTAGCTTCAGGTGCTAGTGGGAGCAATCCTGTGAGGGTTCAAGTCCCTCTCCGCCCACCAAGCAAAAAATCCCAACAAGGGATTTTTTGAAATTCCGAATTCCAAGAAACAATAACCAAACAAGTAAGGAGAGGGACTTGAAGGGAGGCGAGAGATCCGATGGGGCGTTGGGTTTATTGTTTTGGTTTGAATTGTTGCAATGTGTTTAAAAATGCTTGTATGGGTATGCGCATGTCTCGTGTTTCCGTGGCCGAGTCGGCCTCTTCTGTGTCGATAATTACCGGGATGTCTTCTTCGGTTTCTTGAAAGGGATTACCCGGCTCTTGTGCTTGTTCTTGATCTTCGAAGAGATGGATGCGTTCGGGGATGTCGGCAATTAAAGCCAGACAGTTAATGAATCGAACGGCATTTAAAGTATTTAAGACTTGGATGGCCAGAGTTGGCTTAAGAGGTTTGTCTTGCGCTAATTTGCTTATGGCGGTTTTTATGGCGTCTATGCGCATATCCTCATTTAACAGCGGATCCATCAGTTTTAATTGCCATTCATTGTTTTTTCCTTGCAACATGACAAGATTGTCTTTGCCGGCCACGTCCAGGGTGCGTCCGGTTTCTTGGGTATAGTTGATTAAATCAGCAACGCTTTGCTTGAGTTTCTTATTAAAGCGGGCATCGCGTTCGGCTCTTGAGCGGATGCTTACAAGCGAAGGGTACATGTGACAAACCCAATCTTTTTGCAATTCTTCGTCGTCCGGAGTGTCGCCGCTTAGAGGCTGGTTTAATGCGATTTCGTTTACGCCTTGGTAAAGCCGGCGATGTCCTTCGCGGTTCGCGTCCAGACGTACTTCGGGGTAGTGGCCGTGCATGGATACGATTTTATCCAGCGGCGCGTCAACTTTTCTTTGTACCGTTACCCAAGCGGTGACTTTTTCGGGCAGGTTGGCCGGGTCCACGGGCAAATGCGGAGCCAGGCGGGCGATGACGTCAATATTAACCGGCAGTTCGCGGATCATGTATTTTTGTACGGGTATGGCTTGAGAACCCAGATACGCGCGTAATTCTTTGAGACGTTCAGCGCGTTTTTGAATTTCATTATCCAATCTTTGCCGCGCTCTTTCGTATGCCTCAGGGCCATCTTGTTCAGCGCTCATGAGATTGGCGGTTTCACGATAATTGATTTTATAGACAGTGTCCGGATGCTTGGGATCTTCGAATTTAAAAACCAAGTGTTCCGCGCCTCTGCCGATTAAGCGCGGTTCGTATTTATCGCCAGCCAGTTTTTGCGCGGAATGATACAAGCCGGGGTCAATGCCTTTGGGTACATTGAATTTACGATCCACTTTTCTTTGCATCGCTTGAATATGTTCTCCGAACTTCATACAACACAATCATAGCATAAAAAGGCCGGAGTTATTAATGACCGTAAATTATTTTCAGTTAGTATCGGCTTATTTCCACTGCCAGCCGGTTTTGATATACCATTCGTTGATTTGCTGGAAGCGGTCCGAGGGTTTGATAATATTGAGATTATCGGGAACTCCTTTAACGCGGTTGGAAATTACATAGCCGTATTGCGGGCGAACAAGGAAAGCGGCCGGATATTGTTCCAGGATTTTATCGGACAGTTCGGTTTGGGCTTGCGCCAAGGCCTCGGTGGATGTTGCGGCTTTGGTTTGGTTGATAAGCTCATCCACGTCCGTGTCGGAAAGTCCGGAAAAGTTGGTGCCGCCGTCGGTGGTTTGACCGCTCCACCAAATTGGAGAGAGATCTTGATCGCGGCTGTAAAGAACGTTCCAGAGAACTATTTGAATATCGCGGTCTCTTGATGAGCGGCGAAGGATCGTGGAGATGGAATCTTTTTTGATTATCACTTCGGCACCGATTATGGACCATTGCCTTTTTAGCACTTCGGCAACTTTAAGCAGGTCGGGTTGATCCGGAGCAAGTATTGAAAGGCTTAATTTTGTAGAGCTGGCATTTTCATCGTCAGCCTCGGTTACGCGGATGCTTTGGCCTTCGGGCAGTGTCCAGCCTTCATCTTCCAGTAATTTACGCGCGGCTTCGATATCGGCGGGGGTGCCGGTCGCGGTTTCAAGGAAGGGGTAGGCGGCCGGAGCTTTAACCGCGTGGCCGTTGAGCGTTTCGATTATTTCATCGCGGTTGATTGCTTGGGTCAGGGCTTTTCTAACGTTTTCGTCTTCCAGGATATCATCTTTTAAATTAAAGAAGGCGATGGTTTGTTGAGGTGCGTCGAGAATGGCGGTATTCCATCTGGTGACAGCTGTAAATTTTTCCATTTCAATCGGTGTAAGAAAGGAGAGTCCGTCCACCAAATCGGATTTTAAAGCTTGTTCCGCCGGGCCGAGGTCCGGGTAGATTTGAAAGGTGATTGTGTTGATAAAGGGTTTGATACCGTAGTAAATATCGGAGCGTTCCAGCGTGTAGGAGCGGATGATGCCGCGGCTGTCACGCGTGAAGGATTTAACTTTGTAGGGGCCGCTGCCGATGGGTTTGAGGTTTATGTTGGCCAGTCGGGCGTTGGCTGAGGGGATATTTTGCCAGAGAACGGCCGGCATGATGCCGATGTTTAAGCTGTTTAAGAAAGATACATCGGGTTGATCCAAAATAAATTGCACGGTGTACAAATCGGTGGCCACAATTCGAACACCGCGAAAGAGCGGAGCTATAATGGAAGCGCGTGTCGGATCTTGGATGGATTCATAGGTAAACTGCACGTCATCGGCGGTGAGTTTTTCTCCGTTGTGGAAGACGGCGTCTTGCCTCAATTCGACGGTGAGTGTTTTTTTATCTTCACTCCAGCTGTAGGATTCGGCGAGATCCGGCACCGGTTTGCCGTCTTTGATTTTAAATAAACCGGAATAAACCAAGGCCGCGATATCCGAGTCGGTTTCATTGGCCGGCGCGTCCACGGGATTGATGGCTCTGGGTTCGCCGATAACGGCTTCGGTGTAGGTGCCGCCGACTATGGGGATGATGGTTAAGTGCTCTTTGGCTATTAAGAGTATACCGGTAATAAGGGCGAGCGTGCCGACCGTGATGATGCCGATAAGAATTTTAATTTCGTTGGCTTTCATTACTCGGCCGAGATAGCGAAATTGCCGCCATGTGGGGATGGCGGTGGGTTTGGTTACCGATAAAACTAATGCATGATCTCTGTCGGTTTCGGGGCCTTGCTCGGCGCCGGTTTTTTTAGCCGGAGCGAGCCAGAAAAAGACTCTGCGAAACCATGCACGTATACGTGCCAAATCGATCATAGTTTATGCTAGCACGACATTGGCAATGGCGGTGAGGAAGAAAAGGATTGCAATGATAATGGTTGCGTAATGCAAGCTTTTTTCAATCCCTCGTTTTGTTCTGAAAACCGTGCTCTCGCCGCCAAAAGCCGCGCCCAGACCGGATCCGCGCTGTTGCATTAAAATCGCCGCTATAAGCAATACGGCCAGGATGATTTGGATAATTGGTAGAAGCAATTGATGCATGGCAATCATAATATATGTACAATGCTAAATAGTCAAGTCCGTATATATGATGATTTGAAGTTAATAATTAAGCTTATTTTAAGCAATTTTCTTATAAAAATAATAATAAAATATTCATCCGCACGACCTGCTGACAAAAAAAGTATAGAGCGCGGTAAATTTGTTTTAGTATGTTATAATGGTTGCATGAAAACGGAGGAGTTTAAAAATTCAAATGCGGTCAAGAAATGGTATCAAAATGTTTGGGTTATAACGGGTTTGTTTTTAGCCTGTTTTGTTGCGCTGGGCCTGGTTTTGTTCGTGGTTAAAACATATGGTTTTTATAAGGACATTAAAGCGGGCAGGGCTAATGATTCGGAGTTTATGGCGATCGCGCAACCCACGGAACAGATGCGCATGCAAGAAATTTTAAAAGAAAGGCAAAGAGAACAAAATAAAGTTAAAGTTCAAGGCAGGGAAGGGGATCCGTTTTTCGGGCCGGAGAACGCGGAGAAGGAGATTGTGGTATTTATTGATTACGGATGCCCATATTGCAAAATGGCGG
>WJLP01000087.1 GCA_014728435.1 Candidatus Uhrbacteria bacterium | reverse complement strand
TTTAACCGAAGGCTTGCCGACTGGTTAATTTGGTATAACAGTAAGAGAGTTCATCGCTCCCTAAACAAAATGACGCCCATTGGGTATATTTTAAATCAAGAATCAAGCAAGGAGTGCAAAGTTGGGTGGGCGCGTACAAATACTTCTCTCACCTAAACTGACATGCTATTATATCAGTTAAGTTATGTCAGAAAACCCATTTGTAGCAAACAATCAAACTGAACAACCCTTTCAAGAGCCTTTTAATCCTGTCATCGATCTTAAAGTCGAGGCCAAGAGCTTACACCTGCCCGAAATCCACCTTTCCGCGATTAGAGCAGAAAAAGCTAGAGAAAAAACAAAAAAAGTCGAAGAAATAACAAAAAGCATTTCGATGGATAAAATCCTACAAAAATATCACGTCCCCGAAAAAATTTACAAAAATATAAAATTTTACAAGATAATAGATTACCTTGATGAAGGTGCCGTATTATACGAAATTCCTGTTCTCAATCATTTCAGCGATAAAAAATTGCCCGAAGGATACGGCTATAAAGGTAGTGCCGCTCGAGCACTTTTATTAAGATCCTTAAATATAGATCCATCTTACAAACCGCGTGATATCGATGTTGTAAGATTATCAGAAAGCGAACCATATAAAGGAGCTGATGATAAAATTGCTCAAGAATTCATGCCCGATGATTATGAACATGGCTACGGCACAGAGCCAATTAGCAATTTTGATGATTATTTTTCCAACCGCGATTTAACCATCAACGAGGTATTGGCCAGCGACAAGGCAATATTCGCAACCCAGATATGTATTTTAGATAATATTCGACACATTTTAAGAATAACCGACTTTGAAAAGTTCAATTATAGTAGCACGGGACGCGTTGGGCCTAAAATGCTTTCAAAAATATTAAGATTTTATGCGGAAGCGATCAAGCGTTATGATGATGCGTCAATCGAAAATGTAGAAGATTGGCAATTTAATGAAGAAGGTATCTCGTTTTTCTGGATTGCACTGCAATTAGACCGCGCCTATGAAATTGATGCGCAAGTAGCAGATAATTTTGTCCAACAGTTAGTTAAACACGAGCAACTCCCAGACGAGATACAAAATGCCGATCAAGCACTGGAGTACATAATGGATGCGATGGAAGATGACTATTTTTACTTTAGACACGCGCCCAATTGGCAATTCGAACATGAACTCGAATGGATAGAGTATTACGACAAGATGGGCTACGACGAAGACTATACTCAATTACCCAAACATAGCGGGTTCGGTCGCTCAAAATCTTCAAATTAAAATCCCAACTGCCATCATTTCAGATAGCAACGATGAACAGGATTATTATCTAAAATTAAACAAAATACTAGGACTAAGACTAAGTACTAGGACTGTTTAGTTATAGTTTATATAGAAAATTCAACTCTTCATCACTTTTATGCTAAAATATAATAAATTCGCTTCGGCGACACAATCATTTGTAATTTGTAATTGATAATTTGTAATTGTTATGAGCAAACCTGCTTACGTGCTCTCCGTAAACATGGGCTATGGCCACGACCGTGCAGCCTATGCCCTCAAAGAAATCGCGGACGGCGGTATCATCAAAATGAATGATTACCCCGGTATCCCCAAACGCGACAAAAAACTCTGGTCACAAAGCCGCCGAGGCTATGAATACGTCTCCCGCCTCAAACCCATCCCTTTAATCGGCGACATTGCTTTTGCTATCATGGACAAAATCCAGGAAATCGACGAATTCTATCCGCGCCGTGATTTATCCGACCCCACCTACCAAGTCCACCAAACTTATTACATGATCGAAAAATTAGGCATGGGCAAGCATTTAATCGATAAGCTGGCCAAAGACCCAAAACCGCTAATTTGCACCTTTTTTACCGGCGCTTTCGCGGCCGAAGTATTCGATTACCCGGGTGATATTTATTGCCAAGTTTGTGATGCCGACATGGCGCGAGTTTGGGTGCCCAAAGACCCTAAAAAATCACGCATCAAATACTTTGCCCCCAACGGCCGCGTTGTTGAACGTCTCAAACTTTACGGCGTACGCGGTGAAAACATTTTCCATACAGGCTTCCCCTTGCCCCGTGAAGTAATCGGCGGCTTAAACAATGAAACCTGTAAAAAAGACATGATGCATAGAATCTGCAATCTAGACCCGCAAGGCATCTTTTTGAAAAAATATTTCAAAACCATCGAAAGCGAAGTTGGTGTGGGTTCGTGCAATGTAAAAAAAGATCACCCGCTTACTCTAATGTTTGCCATCGGCGGCGCGGGAGCCCAAAGGCAACTGGCTATGGATATACTCACCAGCCTTAAAAGTCCCATCAAACGCAATAAACTCCGTTTAAGGCTCATGGCCGGTACTAAAAAAATCGTAGCTAAGCAATTTGAAAGCACGGTCAAACAACTGGGCATGAAAAATTTAATCGACAAAAAAATATTTATTGATTACTTTCCGGACCGTAAATCATATTTTAAAAAATTCAACCAAGTATTGCGTAAAACCGACATCGTTTGGACCAAACCCAGTGAAATGTCCTTTTATTGCGCGCTGGGCATGCCTATCCTGATGGCACCCACAATCGGCAGTCAGGAAGATTTTAACCGCACTTGGCTCATGTACATCGGCGCGGGTGTTGACCAAGCCAATCCCAAATATGCCAATGAATGGCTGTTTGACTGGATCAACTCCGGCGGTTTGGCGCGCGCCGCCTGGAACGGCTACATGGAAGCTCCTCAACACGGCGCCTACCGCATCGAAAGCATTATCACGGGCAAAACCGTGGAAGTTGAAGAACTTCCAATGATCGTCTAAATCAAATACACCGAATTTCTCCCAAGTTATAAATCATACCAAACATTAAACAATAGTTAGGTTATATTTGAATTTACTTGGGTAATATTTGGGAAAGTTTCCATAACCCCATTTAAATAAAAAGCCGCCTCACAAAGACGGTCTTTTTTTACCGGCAAACACTCTTACCACTCCTTGCCACCTGATTCGGGTGCTGACTCTGTTGCCGGCGTCTCCGGAGTCGTTTGCTCCGCGTTTTGCGGAGTCTCGGTAACCGGCGGCGCTGGTGTTTGTGACGGCTCAGGCGCGGGAGCCGGCATTGGCTGCGGAGTTGGCTCAGCCTCGGCCTGCGGAGCCACGGGCTGAACAGGTTCAGCTTGCGTGGAATTGGCCATCGCCTGATTTACATCGGATTGTGCACTTTGCTCATTTTGTTGAGCTTCATCCTCGGTTTTCTTACCAAACAATTTTTGCCAAAAAGACATATGATTTCTAATTAAGTATAAAATCCTCCAAGTTTAATCTGTTGTGAATCTGTTTAATTTTTGTTATTTATTAGCTATTCTTTAATTTTAGTTTAACATTATTTTATAATCGAGGAAATATCCATCAAATTAGCGGTCTGCCCCATTACAACCGGCAATTTGCCGTCCCAAGCTTCAATAAACCGCATATCAATGATCTTATCATTAGTCTTCAAGGCTTCCGACTCGATGCGAATCGCCTCTGCTCTGCCCCTTGCTTCCGCAATTTTTTGCTCAGCCTCAAACTTAACTTGCTCCAACTTATTTTTCGCGGCAATCGCTCTTTGCTCTGCTGTTACCTTATCTTCAATAGCCGCGTTAAATGCCGTACTGAAAGAAAAATCCACAATATTAAACTCCTCTACCAAAATACCTTGCGGCTCAAGCTTTTCTTTCAAATTAACCTTAATCGCTTCCCTGACCTCACTGCGCTTGGTAATCAATTCTTCTGCGGTATACATCGCGGTTGCCGCTTTCACGGATTCCTGCAACGACGGATCGATTAAACGATCTTCATAGTTTTTGCCAACATTTTGATAAAGCTCATCCACTTTCCCCGCATCCAACTTAAAATTTAATGCCACGGTACTGTTTACAATTTGCAGATCTTTACTGGACGCATCCGCGCCCACCTCGGTCTTTTGCACCTTAACATCCAACTTAACAACACTCTGTACAAACGGAATCTTAAAATACAGGCCCTCATCATACACATGACCGGTTACCGCGCCAAACTGCAGTAAAACCCCTCTTTCACCGGCGTTTATCGTGCCTACAGACATAAAACCCAGCAACACAGCCAAAATAACTATAACCGCGACCCCGGATGTCCAAGATACCTTTTTATCATTTAACATATGTGAAATATTTTGCATAATTTAGCTAAATTAATCTAAACATAACCCGCTAAACACGTCAAATGCCAATCGCATTTAACGCGACCAATCACCAAATACTACATTTGGAAAATATACTAGCGCTCCTTACGATGAAGAAAAACATCTTTTGCCAGCAAATGATAATCATCCTCAACTTCCGGAAAATTTATGATCACACTGCGATACCCTTGTTTTTGCACTAATAGGCGATATTTGCCTTTCTTAACCACAAAAGCATATCTCCCCTTTTGGGACGTAACCTGTGTTTCCAATAATTTACCGTTTTTTTGGTCAAAAATACGTACCATAACCTTATCCAGCCGGCTTTTAGTATCCGCGTCGCGCACCGTGCCATAGGGAGGAGGCGCTGGCTTAAAATCCAAAAATCGCGCAACCAATGCCGCAAAATACAAACCCAACAAAGGCCAAACAATCCAAAAATCGCTTAACAAATACGCCAATCCCACAGCCGCAACAGGCGCGGCGAAAGATACCAAATCCTGCATACGCTTACTGCGCAGCACTTTAATTTTAAACCAATTCTTTTTACGCTTGCCCCCCTCCGGATCAATGGGAATATTCACCGTAATAGATCCGTGATCCGTAACGATAATATGTTTGGCGCACAAAATATTATCATAAGCTGAATCATTTCTTGATTTGCTCAAAATCTTTGTTGGAAAACTAAAACCCTTTTTGCGCACTTCTACAATATAATCGCCCTTGGGCGCTACTAAATTATACCTCCCTTCTTTATCTGTGGGTGCTGTCCTGAATGTTCTGCCGCCCAAAGTGGACAGCGACACAATCGCCATGGAAACCGGCTTACCGGTTACACTGTTAAACACAACACCATACCCGCTCTTGCGCCGCCGAAACGACAAATAAGCCGGCCGTGTCAACCTCAACAGCATAGCCAAAAACAAACCGTAAGCCACGGCCGCCAACGCATGATAACCGATAACCTCTAGCACATTACCATTGTACAACGTACATCGAACTTCGTACAACGTGGGCTCATGTTATAATACACACATGAAACCAACTGAATACATCCTGGGGCTTGATGTGGGAGCCTCAAAAATTAAAGCCGTTTTATGGCACAAAAACCGCACCATCAAGCAAAAGCAATCCACTGACATATCTGCTAAAGGCATAAAAAACATCATCGATTATTTCCAGGTTCCAAAAGTCGGCATCGGCATCCCGGGAATCATTGACCGCGGTAAAAACATTGTCATCTACTGCCCTTCAGCCCCTCAATTGAACGGACTGGACTTAAACAAGCTCACAAGCGGAAAAATCCGCACAGACAATGACGGCAACTGCCTCCTGCGCGCCGAATCCGAACTGGGATTTGCCAGAGGATTAAAGAACGTTCTTGGCTTGGCTTTTGGTACGGGCATTGGCGGCTCTGTGATGATAGCGGGTAAAATATATATCGGGCAAAACGGCTCATCAGCTGAATTCGGACACATGATTTTAAGTAACGGCAAATCATGGGAAGCTTTATATCAAAAACACAAAAACGATCCCAAAAAACAAGAGCTGATAAATACTCAAGGCATCGCCAATCTCATAAATATTTTTGACCCCGAACTTATCATTATCGGCGGCGGCGCTAAAATCAAACCGCCGAAACAAAAACAAATGGCAATTTACATCAATTCGCCCTTGTCCAAACAAACAAAAATCATCCGCGCCAAACTAGGTACCAAAGCCCAAGCAATAGGCGCGGCACTGCTCTATTGATTTACTTGCTTTTCATCAGCTTTATATACACCCTAAGATGTTTATAAATATATCGCGGCATTAAATATTGTTTCTTTACCGACTCTCGCGCCGCTCTGCCCAAATCTGCACGCAATTTTTTATTATTCAATAGTTTGTCCATAGCTCCGGCCAGCTCATTGTTTGAATCAACTATGAGTCCGTTTTTGTTGTTGCTAATCTGCAAACGCGCCCCCTCCGCATTACCGGCTATAACCGGTTTCGCCTTCCACATTGCCTCGGTTATCGTAAGGCCGA
Source organism: Candidatus Uhrbacteria bacterium (assembly GCA_014728435.1). Taxonomy (GTDB): domain Bacteria; phylum Patescibacteriota; class Patescibacteriia; order 2-12-FULL-60-25; family 2-12-FULL-60-25; genus MWCR01. The sequence continues at coordinate 12,503 of WJLP01000087.1, read as the reverse complement.
ATCCTTCCCTCTTGCTGTTTTGTACCACTATATCACTCGCCGTGTACAAAGCATTTATAAACTCATCATTACTAACTTTATTTTTTCGCAAAGCTTCCGGGTCGATAAACAAGCAAACATCATCCACATCATCCGCCAAACGTTTGGTTTTTTTATAAACCTCCCACGCTTCCGGATCATCTTTCGCGAACGCAAAACCGGCCAATACCAATTGCGCATCACGATTCTTGCTCTTAACTTTTTTAAAAGCCTTCACCACACCCATAGGATCTTTAAACTCATCAAATCGCGAAACTTGCGTTACCAATGACTTATTTATATCAAGTCCGAATTTCCGCAAAATACTCCCTGCCTGAACCCGGCTCATGGCTTTATTCTTATCAGCCAGCGGATCTATGGCCGGCTCAATGACTTCAAGCGGTGTTTTAACTTCAACCAAACTCTGCTCATAATTCGCGTTACTAATAATAATCCGCGGAAAATTGTTCATGTACGGCAATAAAAAATCCAGCACCTTGCTGTTGGGTTCGCGCAAATCTATATGCAAACGCAAAATACTCCAACACCCTCCGGGCAAATATTCATACAACGCCAAAGGCTGCGGATCATGCACCACAAGTAAAGTCCGCTCACAATCATCCGGCAAAAACGCAAGTATTTTTTCCGCTAAGATCTTATTGACCCTCAAATAATATTTTTTCTCCTCCTGAGTTAATCGACCGCGCGATCCTTGTAATAAATTATGAATTTTCTTGGTTATTGCGAAAAATTTCTTTGGCGCCCGCATTGCCAACCAACGGCTGTTTATACCCGCGCTCCTCTCAAAAGCTACCTGTGAATGCAATAGCTCCGCCACTCCTCCACCTTGAGCCGTGGCATTAACATGAAGCACGTTCAACCCTTTTAACTTGGTTTGCGACTCTTGTATATCTTTAACCGATTGCGGCGCCGCTTTGGTGTATCGGCTAAGATTAACTTTTTTGGCAATCTTTACATCTTCCCACTTAATCATACAAACAAAGTATAACACGCACTCGAACTATTGTAGATTATGTTAAACAGCATTAAAAGCCCCGACTCCGGTCGGGACTTTTTACCAATGTCTAAGCTCTGATATTTACTTAACCGCTTGCTTTAGATAATTCATAACCGCGCCCAACGCCGCCAGCGTAAATATCAAGCAAAAGAGCCAGCCCAAAATCGGTATCAACCAAATTATATCCAACAGCACCACGCCTAAAACGGCAATCTTCCAATCAATTTCAATAGCCTTGGCTTTTGTTGCCAATTTCCAAATCCAGGCTCCAAAAGCAATCATGGCCAAAGCTTTGGCAACCACCAAAGTCAGCGCGTACAGCAGTAATCAGAAAAAGCCCAGAGTAGATCCAAAAATGGTAAAGATTAGAACAATACAAGCAACAGGCACAACCACGGCCCAAACAAAACCCCAGCCCAACTGCGCCGGAAAAGTGTTTAGCACGCTCTTCGTCATCTCCAAAAGGTGCTTCTTAAAAAAGTAAAGCGCTGCTAAAACCGTAAAAATACCAACTAATACTTTTATCAAGAAAGCCAGCAAACCAAAACCAAACATTGCTCCGGCCGACATTTCCGCGGGCTTTTTCTTATCCCATTTCGGCTTATCTTTTTTATCCGGTACAGAGTACTCAACACCGCCGGCTATCTGCGCTTCCACCGGAATATCCGCTTCCTTCATCGATTTATACTGCATCACTCCGTCAATTTTCGCGGATTTACCGATAACAACCTCTTCAGCTTCAATCATGGCAGAACCGTTAATCTCGCCATTCACTATTACCTGACCGCCATAAGCCAATAAATTCCCTTCAGTCTTACCGTCCACAATTATCGATCCACCCAAAGACGTAATATCACCCTTAATCACAGTGTCCGGCAAAATCCTGATCATGGCACCAAAAACTATCAAATCATCTCCAACTTCACCGCCTATTGTAACCATTGACCCTGCTAGCCTTACATCATCACCAACATTGCCAAACAAATCCACGACCGATCCGGCCATCACAACATCTTCTGAAACATTCGAATTACAGCGGACTACCGCTCCCGCGGCATATAAATCACCGTCAATGTCGCCATCAGTAAAAATATTGGCCCCACCCGCGTAAACATCATCATTCGCCGTCGGCACGGTCACCGATTCACCGCCATGATACTGTGCCGCGAACACCGGCATGGCCCACATCACAGCCAATAACACGGCCATGATACTTAAAAAATATTTTTTATACATACTTAAATACTAATAAAAAATTATTGTATTTATTATAGCATAAAAAGCTAAAATCATTGACATTTTCGCATCAAAAATCAATCCTCAATCCGAATCTATCTAAACTTGTAACCAAAAGTATTGAGTGTTAATGCAAGTATCCTTTTCAATTCCGCCCTACCCGCCCCACTCTTTAACCACAACTCTCTTCTTATTGACTCTTGCCTTGTTAAGAAGCCTTCAAAATAAATTAACTTTAAGGGTCTGCGATGACTTGTACTTACTACCTCCCCACGCCAATGTTCTCGGACTCTTCTTTGCAACTCATTAGTTTGACCTATATATAACCGCTTATCCTTTAAACTATATAAAACATACACATAGTAAAACATATTATTAATATGATGCACTTCATTATACAAAAACACAACCAAAAAAAGCGGCATAAACCACTTTATTGGAAGCGACATTAAACGCGATAACTTACTAATTGTGACGACGTTTAACGTCGTGTCTTTTTTAATAAGGTATCGCGTTAAACGCGATGGTAGCCCGTAGGGGAATCGAACCCCTATTTTCGCCGTGAGAGGGCGACGTCCTAGCCATTAAACGAACGGGCCTTACTGCTACCCATTTTTATTATTTATTATTTGTTAATTATTATTCAGGAAAGCCATTCCGGCGTTTGCCTAACCAACAAGTCTTTTGCCTTCATGGGTTCGGCCATCAATTCTTTAATAACCTTTTCCATTCTGGCACCCTGAGAACCTTTTGCCAAAATAACATCACCCGGCCTTATCACTTCTTGTTGCAAAAAGTATCCCGCTTCATCACTGCTGTCAAAAAATTTAATTCTTGATTCATCCATGCCTCTGGCAATGGCAGTTTCTGCGATGATACGCCCAAGTTTACCACAAGTAAGCAAAATGTCAACACCGACTTCAACTACTTTTTCACCCACCAGCTCATGCTCACGTTGTTCCAAGTCTCCCAACTCCAACATATCACCCAAAACCGCAATCCTGCGCCCGCCTTCTTGAACCGGAAACCGCGCCAAATCATTAATCGCCGATTTCATGGCCTGAGGTTGAGCATTGTAAGTATCATCCAATAAAATTGTACTTTTAATTCCTTTTATCAAACGAGTTCTGCCCGGCATGCCATTATAATCCTCCTCCAGCTTTGCAATAGCCGAGTCCAAATCATGATCCATACACAAACAAAACACGAATGCCGCGGCAACGGCATAAGCATGCGGCTCACCGAATACACCTTTTAGCCTAATTGCAAAATCATGATAACCCATGACTTTAAACTTCACCTCCAAGCCCGAATTATCAAACTCATCAGCTTCAAAAACCGATTTCATCGATTCTATCCGAACAATAGCTTCAGCACCACGGCCAAAACCGACAACTTCACCTTTTACCAAATCTCTGGATTCCCATGTAAATGCATCATCCGTATTTAATATCGCCTCACCATCCTCCGGTAAAGCCCTTAATATACGCCTCTCCTCCTCAATCGCGCTTTCAACCGACCCAAAATGTTCAACATGTTCCGCTCCCATGGCGGTCATAATGGCAATCTGCGGAGGCGCAATCCTGAGCAAGTAATCCAAATCACCCGGATGATCAGCGGCCATTTCCAAAATCAAATAACGCATATTCAACCTCTTCAATCCGATTAAATATGCTGTTGAACAAGCTATAACCTTAAGCCACTTAAAAATATTCCTATTGGGTATTCCGCACGCCAAAACCGACAAAGGCATACCCAATTCATTGTTATAATTCTTTAATGAAGTCCTGTATTCCCGCGGCTTAAACAAGGCGGACATGGCTAAACTGATGGCATGTCTTGCGGATGTCTTGCCAACCGACCCGCCAATAGCAATAACTTGTGGTTTATCCCGCGAAATCGTATTTCGGACGCAGTATCCCAAATAAGCTTCCAAAGCTTTTTTCATATAATTCTAAATTACGCTAAACCCCAAACCGCGTCAATAACCCCAAATCAGCATAACGTGCTACGTATTTCGAATTCTTCCGCCAGAGGCGGATGCGCCTATGGCGCAGAACTACGAATTCCGAACTTACCCCTACACTCAAAGAGCTTCACACTACGGTCGCTGAAGGCAACCTTCGTGCGACAGGTCGGGGCACAGGCCGAATTACGAACAACGAATCGAGCCTCGTCGCGTCTAACGCGATCAGCTCGACGAATTACGAGATACGTATTACAAGTTACGAGTTATATGTTGTGCGATACACGGTTACCTGGTGGGTTTTATATTCAAGTAATTCAACAAATACTTCGCCATATCGCCAAAAACCGGCGCAGCCGTAGATGCCGCCCAACGCGAAGTTTTCGGATTCTCAAATTTTACCAGCATAACAAACTCCGGTTCGTCGGCGGGCGCGTACCCTACGAAAGTGGTATTAAATCTGTCTTCATAATAACCGCGACTGCGCTCCTTGGCCACCTGTGCCGTACCCGTTTTACCGGCAACCCAATACCCCGGAACTTGCGCCTCCGCGCCATGCACGCCTTCCACGACTGATGTAAGCATGCGCGTAATCAATTGCGCACTGCGCTGAGTAATCACCTCATTTTCCATAATCGGTTCTTTAACCTCTCTGGTGCCGTCTGAATGCACAATTTCGGCGACAATATGCGGCCGCATCATTTTTCCGTAGTTGGCCAAAGCGCCAAAAGCCTTAATAAGCTGAATCGGAGTCACGGTTATACCTTGGCCGTACGATCCCGTAGCCGCGAAAATCTCGCCTTTTTTATCTAAACTCGAGACATCTCCCTCGGATTCCGGCCTAAGTTCAATACCCGACGATTCGCCGAATCCAAATGCATGCACATACTCTCTAAACAAGGTGCGCCCCAACTGCCTTTGTACAAAAATCGACCCAGTATTTAAAGACTCTTCCAAAACCTCGGTCATAGTCTTAATGCCATGCGCTTTGCCATCCGAATTTTTAATCGTAAAATCATCAATTTCCAAAGATCCCGTATCCTCGTATTGCGTATTTGGATTAACTTTATCCTCATTCAAGCCCGCGGCCATGGTAATCGCTTTAAACACCGAACCCGGCTCATACGACACGAAGGTGGCCGGATTATTAAAAACCGCTACATCCTCGATATCTTTAAGATTTGCCGGATCAAAATCCGGATAGGAACACATGGCCAAAATCGCCCCCGTATCCGTATCCATTACAATCATTGTGCCGCCGTCGGCCTGGTACCTCTGCACGCCGTTTTTTATCCTTTCACAAACCTGAAATTGCACCGACCTGTCCAAAGTCAGCACAATATCCGCTCCGTCCGTCGCCTCAATAAGCTTACTCTGCCCCAACACGATCCTCCTACCGGCCGCGTCCGTTTCCGCCGCCAAACTGCCTTGTTCACCGCGCAAAATTTCATCATAAGTATATTCAATGCCATATCTCCCCTGCATCATACCCTGATCATTCTCGGTCACCAATCCGATCACATGCCCTCCCATATTCTTTTCAGGATAAAGCCTGGCGATACTGCGCGCAAAACCCACGCCTTCCAGATTTTTCTCACGAACAGCGTCAACAACCCGGGTCTCCACATCTCTCATAATCGGCTCATACGGATCATCCGGATCTTTTGTGAGTTTTGCCACCAAATCAACATCCGGTATACCGAGCAATCCCGCCAGCTCATGCGCCACAACCACCGGATCACTCATATTCTTGGGCTCCGCATAAATATGCCAAGCATCCCGGTTGCCCGCCAACGGATACAACTTCCCATCCATCGGATCTTTAATCAAAATCCTGCCTCTTGTGGGTAACAACTTAGCCTCCAAATCATACTGATCGGATGCCAAGACCTGAAAGACTTCCTTGTCCAAAATCTGAAATTTTGCCAAACGAAGCACAAAAACAAAACCTATTATCAAGGTTAAAACAAGCAAAAACAAAAACCTCCGCTCCGTATTCACAGACGTAGACCTCTCCCTCAAAAACCTCTGCCTCATGCCAAACAGTATAAACTACAAACTACAAACTACAAAGAGTCATATCAATACTTTTAGAAATATTATGGCAGAGCCGTACATTAATATGCCACACGGGGTGGGTGTTCGCGAAACGACTCTCCGTGGTACGATTGGTATACGGTACGATTTTAATATTGGTAATTATGTAAGATATTTCCGCCCTTTAAGCTCCTCGGGCAAATAATCCTGCTGCACCGGCTCATCATAAGCCGGATTGTACTTATATCCCTCGGAATAGCCCAAATCTTTCATGAGCTTGATTGGAGCATTCCTCAAATGCAACGGTACGCCGATGTGCGAACTTTCCCGGGCATCACGCGCGGCTTTGCCATACGCCGTATATAGCTTATTCGACTTCTTGGTCTTCGCGCAATAAACCACAGCCTGTGCCAAATGCACGTTGCACTCCGGCATACCGATAAGCCGCGCCGCCTGCATTGCCGAAATTGCCTGCACCAAAGCCTGCGGGTCGGCCATACCGATATCTTCCGACGCGAAACGAACCACGCGCCGTGCGACATATATGGGATCCTCACCTGCCTCCAACATGCGAGCCAGCCAATACAATGCCGCGTCCGCGTCCGACCCGCGCATGGATTTATGCAAAGCGCTGATAACATTATAATGTTCCTCCCCCGCCTTATCATAAACCATGTGCGACCTATTAAGCACAGCCTTCACAGCCTCAAGTGTTATATTCAAATTTTCGGAGCTCTGAATTCCGATTTCGAAGTTCATTGCGTTTGTCGACATCTCAAGTACATTCAACGCCGCCCTCGCGTCCCCATCCGCCATCCGCACAATCGCTCGCATAGCATCATCGTTAACAGAAACATTAGCCTTACCCAAACCTCGTTCCTCGTCTTTTATTGCTCTTTCAAGAATTTTTCCGATATCCATCTCGCTTAACGCGGATAAAGTAAACACGCGCGCCCGAGACAATAAAGCGTTATTTACCTCAAAGCTGGGATTTTCCGTAGTCGCGCCGACAAATATAACAGTTCCGCTTTCAACATGCGGTAATAAAGCGTCTTGCTGACTTTTATTAAACCTATGAATTTCATCAATAAAAAGAATGGTCCGCTTGCCCATAGCCAAACGATCTTGAGCCGCGGCCACAATCTTGCGGATATCCGCCACACCCGCGGTCACAGCCGACAAAGTCACAAACTCGGCTTTGGCGGTTCTGGCAATCACCTCGGCCAGCGTAGTTTTGCCCGTACCCGGCGGCCCCCAAAATATACAACTGGGGACTTTATCTTGTTCAACCAAACGCCTAAAAGCAGACTCAACAGATACCAACTCGTCTTGCCCGCAAATCTCATCAAAACTCTTGGGCCGCATTCTATCCGCCAACGGCTTATGCGATTCCGTCTGATTTTGACCTTTTACAAACAAGCTTTTCTGCATACTTTCATTTAATTAGCAGTTACCAGCAAAGTCGGTCAAGAATAGTTAGCAATTAACAATTATTCCGGGGCCGCTTTAGTTGAATCGCTGTTTGCTCTTGACTGGCTTTGGCGGTAATTACTAAATTCTAATTTTATTATAGAACAAATTTAGAACACAATCACTTATATGTCAAAAAAACGAGGCTCTCGCCCCGTTTACGTAACAATAAATAATGTGGATATTACAACTCTATACAATTACTCCTGCAAGACTCAAGCTGTTGCTGGCAAGCATAAGGCATCTCATCAGATCTTTTGCACTCCTCATATTCTTGCTCACACGCTTCATCACACACGGCTCTGTTTAACATTTCCGTATCCGGACCGGCTAAAAACCAAACATCGTTAAGCATGTGACCTTTTACATCTCCCAATACCATGTCATCAACATAATAATACAATGGCCAACCTTTATAGGTAATCTGCATCTCTCCATCTTCGCGCATCATCGAACCGAAATGTTCTCTGTTCAAATCCGGCCCCACCCATAAATCTTCTTGATAAAATACGGGCCACTTATCCAAACAACCTCCCGTGCAAGCACTCTCACCTTTAGCATCCTTTGCAAAAGTGTAAAGCGCCATACCATTCCCATCAACCAAATAACTGCCGTATTGTTCATTTTCCATTAACTCAACATTGGGCAGCAAGCCCACTCTGGCGCACAATCTCTGTTCACATGTCTGCTTAAGCCGAGTACAAAGCGCCATAGCATTTTCATCATATTGACTTGAACCTGTTGAACAAATTATATGCATTCTTCTGCACTGGTCCGCGCAATATGAATCGGGCATAGACGCGTCTTCCGGCATCCGACAGGCGCTTTGCAGGCAATCAACATTTTTAAGCCTGCATTCATCCAACGCGGCCTGCTCATCAGCCACAGCCACATCATGCGGCGCGACCACTCTCTGCACGCAACCGCCCAAAGCAACTGCACACCTATCCTGACACGATACGGGCGCGCGCGGCGCGTCATTGCAAGCGGTAATGCACTCACTGGCACTCGACAAACATGGATGCAAACCGTTTTCCGTCATTTCACCGTTATAACCCTCCATACATTTCACTTGCTCCATACGGCATTGATTCAAACAATCAGCCCTGGCATCATCCGGCCGGCTTACATAAGCCATACCCGCCTCTCCCATATCCATCTTGCTCGCTAAAACATCATCCAAAGCCTTCTGCAATTCACCGATCTTCATTTGCAAATGACTCATGGCGCCCGCGTCAACACTTACCCTGCTCGGAGCTTCATTCTGCTGTGCCCAAAGCATAACCGGCACACCAACCGCCAAAACCGTAATCACAGCCAAGGCGAAAAGCCATGCATGCATGTGATGCATATTCGACTCAGACATTTTAACATTACCTTTTTTTGCCTTTGTCGACGATTTTTTCTTAATCATATATAGACAAATTATACCACAATTCGCCCTTTTTCACTTATCCACAAAACATACCTCCCTCTCTCATCTTAAAAGAGGAGTAAGGAGTGAGTTATTTTAACTCGTAAACATACAATCTGCGTCCTCTCTTCCCTTTAGGCCGCTTCAAATCAACAACCTCAATCGGCTCCACTCCTTCAAACTCAAAATCACACGACACAATCCTCGCTCCCAGCTTCAACTCCCTCTGCAATTTTGGCAACAGGCTCTTCAGCAAGCCCGGAAACAAATAAACATAAACACAAGTCGCGCCCGACAAATCATACTTAAAAAAATTCTTGTGCAACAACTCAATCTTTCCTTTCGGAATCTTTCTCAATCTCCATTTAGCAACCACATTGGGTACAAGCGCCTTATCGATACCGATATACCTCGCCTCCGGCCGCCTATGATAGCAAGCCTCCAAAACGCGCCCATCCCCGCTCCCTAAATCATAGACGACATCCCCCGGGCCCACGTCCATTGCTTTCACAATATCATCCAACACCTCCTTCGGGATCTCTACAAACGGAGCGCGCGTAGCAAACAAACTCCACTGATACATAAAACCAACCACAATCACCAAAATACAAATAATGACGATCGCAATCTGCATAGCAAAAATAAATGTTTCCATTTAAACAGTATAAATCAATATCCACCATTTTCGTAGGGGCTTTCTTTGTCTGTGACCTTTAGGTTATGTTGCCCACACAAATCAACTCCAGCTATCCGCTCTCGACCGCCTTTGGCGGTAACGGCTATCTGCTATCAGCTATCTGCTGATGATTTTGTAAACTTCATCACTCTTCCTTACTACAAACTCTGTTTTGATTGTAACTTCTTGATCCGGATGTTGCTCAAAATTTTCGACAGCAACTCGCTCAACTCCCGTAGTCGGCCCCTGAAACTGCAACACATCACCAACTTGAACCTCGCCATTCAAAACCTTTAGCTCCGCGATATTTGTCTTTCTGTAATAATTTTGTACCTTGCCAACGTATTCCTTTTTCTCCGTGGCCTGGCTATTACGAACTCTAGACCACGCCTCATGCCCCGGCCTGCCAAACATAAAGCCAGTCGAAAACCCACGATTATAAACCGTCTTCAACTGTTCCAATAATTCATCCTTTAATTCGTCCGTGTACTCATCATTCTCAATCGCATTCACTGCTCTGCGATAACAAGTCACGGTCGTCTGAATATATTCCGGGGATCTGCCTCTGCCTTCAATCTTTAAATAATCAACTCCTGTATCAACTAACTTATCAAGTATCTCAATCGTGCAAAGATCTTTGGGACTCATCACAAATCCATTACTCACATCCAACTCATGCCCCGACTCTTTGTCGCGCACCGTATATTCTCTCCTGCAAGGCTGAAAGCACTCCCCTCGGTTAGCCGATTTGCATTCCAAAAAGTTAGACATAAAGCATCTTCCCGAAACCGATACGCACATCGCGCCATGCACAAAGATCTCCACCTTAGCGGATTTCATCTTGCTTTTAACTTCCTTTATCTGCTCAAGAGTGCACTCACGTGCCAACACAATACATCTTGCTCCCAAGTCTTCGTAAAAATGCCCTGCCGAACTATTCGAAATACTAGCCTGAGTTGATACATGAAACGTCATTCCCAATTCTTGGCAGATTTTAATAACAGCAAAATCCCAACAAATCACCGCGTCGACGCCAACTTCTTTAAACTTTCGCACCATTTCCCGCACCTTATCTACTTCATGCTCGTACACGATTACGTTTAACGTAATAAAGACCTCTGCCCCGCGTTCATGCGCTTCAGAAACAATCCTCGGCAACTCCTCCATATCAATGCCACGCGAACTAACACGCATATTCAGTTCTCCAACTCCAAAATAAACGGCATCCGCGCCCGCCTTAACAGCCGCCCTAAACGATGCTTCATCCCTTACAGGAGCTAATATTTTAGGTTTGTTGCTCAACATAATTCCGGCCAAGTATAGCACAAATCACTGTTCTGTAAATAAAAAACACGGTTTTACCCGTGTGCAAAGACGTCTGCAAATTACGAAGGCTTTTCCGAGCCTAATTCCAAAGCTTTATCCAGCAAATAAAGCTCATCTTTTGGCAAAAGTGACAACGAGATATACAATACTTCATCGCCAAAATCGATCTTTCGGCCAAGCTTGTTGGCCAAAGCCAGTGCCGCGGCCCTATGATGGCCTTCGATACATACAAGCTTCCGGTTATCCTCTCGAATTAGCCCTGTCATGAAGCTTGTAAATGGCATGGAGTCCATCATTTTCCGAACCGTATCGTGATTGCTAAATTGCTCGTACTTTTCCGGCACCTCCAGAAACTCTCCAAAGCTGAGCACGTTCTTAACCGGTAGATTCTTCTGCCAAGCCGTAAACGGCCCCACGAGCATTTCCGATACCTCTGCAAGCGGATTGCTAAATCTATACAATTCCCAATCCTTCTTTTCCAGCTTCAACTTCCCGGCCATATACCTCCGCCAAGATTCCCAATCCGGCCAGCCTTTAATTTCGGTTGCGCAACGAATCCAACCCGGGTTATGAGCTTCATTATCTCTCCAGCTCTGAAACACTTCTTCCCAAGTTGTTGGCTTTATAACTTGCATACTTTTTCTCCTTTTTTTAAGGATGCCTGTTAGGAGGCTAAAACAAATCTTCAATTTGGTCAATACAATGATAAGAATGCGTTTCTTACAAGCAATGAGAAGTCCTGCTTGCCCAAGTAAAAACCCGCTTTAAAGCGAGTTTTACATGGTCGGGCTGGCGGGACTTTCACGTCGCCCCCGCTCCTGGGAACCCAGCGGTTCCCACGTCGGTTTCGATAAACTCAACCTCCTCCCTCCGCAATCGAGAACCTCCCGGTTCTCGGCGCTCTCCCCATTCAAGTCCAAAGTAAAAACCCGCTTTAGAACGAGTCTTTTATGGTCGGGCTGGCGGGACTTGAACCCGCGACCTCGTCGTCCCGAACGACGCGCGCTAGCCAACTGCGCTACAGCCCGATGAAATGAGTGAAGTGATTAAGTTCTACTTAATCATTTCCGAATGAAGAGGTATAGTATGCTCTGCATACAGCCCGATGAAATGAGTGAAGTGATTATGTTCAATTTAAGCATGAAATATGTACTAGCCATTTTGCTCGCAGACTATAACAAAACTCGTAGTTTTTGACAATATTGCTACAATCAAATCAACGTTTACTAGCATTGATTTGACAAAAACCCATTGTCTAGCGCATTATTCAGCCGATGCGCACCATAAAATGCAAAAATAACTACGGAGATATTGTCGAACTCCCCGAGGCTAAATTCCAACC
>WJLP01000086.1 GCA_014728435.1 Candidatus Uhrbacteria bacterium | reverse complement strand
CGATTGGGAAGCTCCAAAATCATACTACCGCCGTTTTGCATCAGCTTTTTGCCAACTCTGACCGCCATAAACAAATCAGGGCCGATTTGTTTTGCGGCCGGAGCAGAGGGAAGGATGATCTCCATCACCTTTCTTCCTTCGGTGTGACGTTCGTAGAGATCCGCGATGGAAACAACGGGCATGAAGCCAAAGTCGTAAGCTTGCCGTTTTTGCCGGTCGCTAAGTGTCTCGTAAGCTCTGGTTACCAAGCGGAACGCTTCGGCGCCTTTCGGGCCCGCGTGATCCGGGTGGCATTCACGAGCTTTTTTTTGGTATGCTTTCTTGATTTGCCGGATGTCCGCGTCGCGCGGAATACCGAGCAAAGCGTAATAGTCGACATCCGCCATTTTGTTAACCTCTCTGGTTGTAAAGTTCGATTGCTTAATTTAGCAAAATTTTTTGGGTTTGTCAATATTAACACAAAAAGAGACAGAATTATTTATGGAAAACAAAAAACCGCTTTGCAAAGCGATTTTTTGGTAATTGTCTGAACCTTGATTAAGCATGATTTCAAAACATATTAATCATCATTACTAATTGAGACGATTACTATATTATTTTTTGTAAATTGTTTTGTAACCGGTCCAGGTGCGGTTGCCGAGGTCGTCGTAGAGGTTGGCGCCATAGCTGACGGTTTCGGTGGTATAGGGGCCGCCCGTGTAGGAGCAGGAATTGGAATTGTTGCAGGTTTTAACCACTTGAGCGTTAACCAGGATTTCTATCTTGGCAATTCCGTTATCATCCCAGCCGTTGGCCGTGAAGGTGATTTGGTTGTAATTGTTGTAACCGCTGTCATGGTTGCTGGTAACGGTTAGGTTGCCGTTTACATCATTTTGATTATTGTTGCTTGTATCCGTAACATAGATACTTTGCGATTCGGTTTGATCGGCACGGCCGTAGTAATCGGTGGCGCGGGCATAAATGTTGATGTTGCGGTTGGGCGTAAAGTTGTTGCCATGGATATCGACTGAACATTCTCGGTTGCCGTAAGCGCGGCTAAAGTTGCAAGTGCGTTTTAACGCGCCGTCGGCATAGATCTCGATTTTTTGCAGGCCGTCATCAGCGGCGGCACCGACGTTGATAGTTGTGCTTTCATTTTGATCTAAGTTGGTATCGGATGGATCAAGCCACATCCATGTATAGACATTGTCGCCGCTATTGTTATTGTTTGAGTCGTTGTCTTCGATATTAAAGCTGATGGAACCGGATTGGTTTTGATAACCATAGCGGTCCGTGGCTTTGACTCTCAGGGTCACGCTTTGACCGGCATTGTAATTACCGCCATATATTGTTTTAGAGCAGGATTTATCTCCGTAAGCGTCGTTATAGTAACAAGAACCTACGGAATTGCCGTTGGCATAAAGCTCTAAGCGGTCTAAACCGCGGTTAGCGTTGCCATAAAAGGTGATGGCGCGAGACTCGTTGTGTCCCAAATCGGTTTTATCCACGCTTCCATCAAACCATGTAGATACCAAAGTGCCGTTATTGTTGTAATTATCATCCCAGTAACCATCGCGGTAGATGTATTTGGTATTGGTTTGCACTTGGCGACCGTAGTTATCGTAGGCTTTAACGTGCGCGCGGATTTTGTCATAACCTGTGTACCTATCGTTATAAACCGTGTAATAACATTTTTGGTCGCCGTAGGCGCGGTTAAACGAGCAGCTGCGTTTTAAGCTGTCGTTAACATAGATTTCCAGTTTTTCCAAGCCGTCATCCGCGTTGGCATGGGCTTGGATGGATTTGTAATCATCGCCGTACATTTGGTTGCCGGAAGGAGAAAAATCAAACCAAACGGATAAGCGGTCGTTATCGTTGTAATAGTTGTTGTCGTTATGATAATTATCGACAGGCACATAATATTCACCCAACCATGTCCAGGATTCGTGACCTTGCTCATCGACTACACGGCCATTGAAGGCGAGTGAACTGCCTTTGGTGTAGGAATTGCCGTAAATTGTATAGTCACAATCATTGTCATAACAAGTTTTTACCACGTCGCCGTTTAACCAGATTTCGATGCGGTCAACGCCGTTTGGCGAGCCGCCGGTGATGTTAACTTGAGATGACTGGCCATGGTAAAGCTCGTGCTTGTTATGCGAGACGCTCATTGAAGCCCAGACTTCATTGTTTGTTGTAACAACGGGGTTGGACGGAGTATTGTAACTCGTGTTTTCGTCAACGCGAACAAGTTTGGCCATCAGCGGAGAGTCGGGGTTGGTATTGCCCATTGTTGAAACAGCACCGCCGACCATGAATGTTCCATTACCGTTGCCGGAGATGGTTACAAAATAGTCGCGGGTTTCGCCATAACGTTCGATTCCAAAATTTGAATTGCCGGAATTATGTTCTGAAAAACGATAGAGTTTTTTTCCTTGCAGGATCATCCAGGATTTTCCATTGTAGCTGATCATCGTATTTTGCCAAGAATTAACAAGTGCTGAGTTGCTTTTTGTGTATTCGTTAAAACCATATCCATCGTAAGTGTAAATGCGATTCATGTCAGAAGATGAGTGACCCGCTAAAAATACCTTACTGCCATTTGACGCCATAGCTGAAATGTAAGCTACTTTATTTGGCATCATATTATTAATATTCGTGAAAGTATCGTTTTGATATCTTAATAGATCTACACTGCCATGATATTTGTTACTTACAGCAAACAACCAACCGTTTGAGGCGGGTACTGCTTTGACTTCAAATGAATCCAATCCATTCGCCGGAGAAGTATGAGTAAAAGAATAAGTTGGTTTAATAATAGCTCCACGGTAATCAGTTGTTCCGTCTGGAAAATAAAGGCGCTTCATGCTTTTTGAACCTGTATTCCATTTAAAAACTTTTCCATTATTGGAAATGATGATCCAGGTTCCGTTTTTACCTTCTATCGAAGCGATACCTTCATCTGAATCTAGGTAGTTAGCCCAAGTGTAAGCAGGGTAACCCCATTTCCCATCCGTATATGACAAAGCTTCGAAGTTTCTTTGTCCTGTATTGATGGATTTTAAGTAAATCACGGTCTGGCCGTCGGTGACGATGTCATCGACGCGGTTTAAGCCGGCATTGCGGACTTCAACAGTGATGTCCTCCATGATGGCGCCGTCTGTCTTCCAGACGTGGCCGCCTGTGTAGAGCTCTTGGCCGTCGGTAAGGTACCAATATGGGTGAGCATAGGCGCTAGCCCAAACCGGGCGGTTTTCACGAGCGCCCAAGTTTTCGGAGATGTCGGTCCATTGCCAAGGGCCTGTGTTGGCCGAGGCAGAGGTTGCAACCGCAACAAAACTCAAGGTCAGCATGACCAAAAGGGTGATAGCGGTAAGTAAACGATTATATAGATGTGTCATATTTGGCTAAATTTAGCTAATTTTTGTTGATTAAGTTTGTAGCTCTTTATATTTGAGCATGAATAAGTTAATGCGTCAATATAGCAGAATTTTGGGAATTTGTCAATGGAATCACCCAATTCCGCAGTACTGCGAGATTGGGTGATTCACGAAGCATTTGATTGGGTGATTCTCAGCGCCTCCAACCACTCATTTATTTTCGCGGGATGACAAAGTATCGTGCTCTTTGGCGCTGTTTCGGATAGAGCGCCCGCAGTGGAGGCTATGATGGTTGTGTTGAACTGATGAGCTTCGTGCAAGGGCAGGCCGAAACCTTCGTACCAGGAGGGGTAGAGGAGGGCGGACGCGTTTTGATACAGCCAAATAAGTTCCGCGTCGCTGATAAAGCCGGGAGCTTGGATATGGGCGATGTTGACTTCGTCGGAGCGGAAAGCGACGCGTCCGCCGAGAACGACGGGTGTTAGATAATGTTGAGGGTGATGGAGGTTGTATTGCGTGATGGCTTTGAGTGCGGTTTTGATGTTTTTGCGCGGGTCGGAACCGCCGAGCAATAGGACGAAGCGGATAGCTGAGTTGGGAAGCCAAGCAGGTCTAGCTGATAACGGATAGTTGATAACGGATAGCTGAGGGTCGAAGTGGAAGACTTGGCAATTGGATTCGGGTATGGCGAGCAGTTTGATACAGTCTGATTTGGTTTGGGTGCTGACGCAGTGGATTTGATCCGCGTTTTGGATGCGGCGGCGGGCTTGGATGAACTTATGCCAGAGGTGGCGCTTGAAGTTGAACCAGTTGGGATCGATTATAAACGACAGGTCATGGACTAAGATGTGATAAGGGCGGAAGAGCGCGCCGGTGTAGGCGATGTTGGGTAAGAGTAAAAGGTCAACGGGGCCTTTAAGCTTTTTTTCGGCAGTGAGTATGATGGAGGAAATGTTTAAATGGCAAAATAGAGTCCAAAGTTTATTTGGTATTTTTATATGCAGGTAGTTGAAGTTGTGTTTATCGCAAAAATTGCGGACTGCCGGAGAGGGTTTGATACCCGTGGTGAGTAAATGGCAGTCGCTTGCGGAATACTTTTGTACTTGGTCTAAAATCCAAAGCTTGGCGACTCTGTTGATGCCGCCGCTTGTACAATCTGCGATTGCGCGGGCATCAATTAAGATACGGGGCATAAGTATCTTCGATGAGAGCGAGTTCTTCTTCGATCGGATCTTCGAGTCTTAGCGTGGAGGCAATGGCTTGTAGAATTTTTTTCTCAAAGTTGGCGTGGCTGAAGCTTTCGGCAAATTCACGGATGGCTTTGGGGTCGTAATCGGCGGGATTGTGGCGAATGACGGCATCGCCGATATCTTCCCAGGTTTGGTAATCGATAAATTTGCCGGTTTTATCGGGCAGTACGGTTTCCGCGGCGCCGCCAATTCCGTAGGCGATAACAGGGCGGCCGGCTGACATGGCTTCAACGGCAGTAATGCCAAAGTCTTCGACTTGGGGGTTGATAAAGCCGATGGCGCGGCGGTAGAGCCGAATTTTTTCCAAATCTGAAACAGCACCCACGAATTTAGTGCGATGGCCGGCTAAGCGTTTGAGTTTTTTGAGCTCCGGGCCGGTGCCAAAAATGATGAGAGGGACGTTGAGCTTGGCGAAAGCCTTTACTACCAAGTCGAAACGTTTGTAGGGCACAAGGCGGCCGCCCGCGAGCCAGTATTCGCCGTCGTGGCGCGAGAGGTGGATGTGCTCGGTGTCGACCGGCGGGTGAATGACTTGAGCGTCACGGTTGTAGTAGCGTTTGATGCGGCGGCGGCTGGTTTGCGAATTGGTGAGCATGCTATCCGCACGTTCGGAAGCTTGTTTGTCCCAACCGCGCATGCGATGCAAAAGCCAGGGCAAGCCGGCGCGCACAAAAGCGGGGTGGGGCAGGTCGGCCAAATAGTTGATGCGGTTTTCCCAAAGAAAGCGCGTGGGAGTGTGCAAATAGCAGACATGTTTGGCGTGCGCGGGAACTATGATGCCTTTGGCAAATGAGCTGGAGGAGGAGAGCGCCAGGTCGTAATCGCTGAAGTCAAGATGTTCCACCGCAAGAGGCATAAGGGGCAAATACCATTCGTAATATCGTTTGGCGAGCGGCCATTTTTGTAGAAACGAGGTATGGATTTTTTTATCAGCAAATTCTTTGTGGGATTTTTTGGGATTGTGTAACAGTACGTGCGTGTCGCTTTCCGGAAATATTTTATTGAATGCCGCAAAAACACGTTCGGCGCCGCCGTCTTGAACAAGGTAATCATGAACCAGAGCAATGCGGAGATTGCTGAGTTTGCTCTTAATGTTATCCGCAATTTCAGGCATGAGTTTAGCTTAAACACCGCGCAACAAAAAGTGGACATTCGGTCAAGGACCGGGATGTACCAGGATAACTGACCGGGATGTACCGGGATTTTTAAAACAGGATGTACCAGGATAACTGACCGGGATGTACCGGGATATAAATTATATTTTATCTGTTATTGAAAAGTCTTTTGAATTGTAGGTCGTTAGCTCCGAAATTGATAAGGAGTCCGTTTTTTATTCGATAGGCTTCGAGGTAGTTTTTTGCTTGAGCGAGATGAGTGTTATCTAATTCGGAAACTGCTTTGATTTCCAGCATTATTCTGTTTTCGATGAAAAAATCGACACGTCTAATGCCGATTTGTTGGTTTTTATAATAAATGCTCGTTGGCATTTCTTTGATGTATTTTATTCCGGCAGAACTTAATTCTAGTGAT
>WJLP01000085.1 GCA_014728435.1 Candidatus Uhrbacteria bacterium | reverse complement strand
GTCTTCAACCAAGTAAGTTTCGGGTATAATTTTATTTTTGAAAGTATATTTGTTGATTAATTGCAAGTTGGCGGTTATAAAAAGTACGATTAAGCTGACGACAGTTATTCCGGCCGCAAGCTCACCGGTTTTAATTAGATTCCAAAATGTTTTTGCCGCTTTTGCGGCTTTTTGAGCGGATTCGATATTTCCACGCGCGCTTTGCACGGTTTGCAGGGTTTTGGCGGTCCTTTCCGCGCCTACGGCTTGCGCAAATTGTTGCGCTTTGGCTGTTTCGGCCGCGCCTTTGCCGGTTGGAGCTTGCCCGGCTTGAAAAGCGCCGGTGCCTCTTTGAGCGGTTTGCTTTTCGGCCTCACCCGCGCCTTGTTGAGCCGCTTGCGTTGCTTGGCCTTGCTCTTGTTCGCTTACGGCCGAGGGAGAGGCGCCGGCAATACCGGCTCCGGCCCGAGAGTGCGCGGCGGCCATTTTTTGCTGTTCCATCTGCATGGCGCGCTGGCGTTCCATGTCGGTCTTCATTTCGCCGCCTTCTTTGCTTAGATCTTTATCGGCTTGAGTTTCGGCCATGGAGCCCGGAGGAGCGGTTGCTTGGCGGCCGTAGGCGCCGCTTTTAGCCAGCGGGTCATATTGGCCGGGCAAGACGGTGGAGCCCGTGTCGCTTGAGTCGGCAAGCATTTGTTCGCGAGTTTGGCCGCTGCTCGGATCTTGGTCTAGCCGCGCGCGTTGTTGGTCCGCGCCCAATTGCGCGGCCATGCCGGTTTGGCTGACCGGTTTGGCTATGGCCTCGGGGCCAACGGAGCGCGAAGCCATTTTCTTGACGCGTTTTTTTACAGATGACGGCACCGCTAAGCCTGTCGGAGATGGTGGAATTTGTTTGCTTTGAGGCGCTACTTTTTGCAGGTTGATTTCCGGTGGTTTTTCTTGTCGCTGAGAGGAGTTATCATTTGCCGCTCGTGGCGAGTAGTTACGGCGTTTTTGAGCACTCGAAGAAGAGCGATTTTTATCGCTTGGATTAGGGTCTGTACTTCTGGCGGCTCCTTCTGGTGGGGGCATAAGAGATCAAAGTTCATCAAGTAACAAGTTTATCAAGTAGCAAGTTCGTCAAGAGTTGATTTTGGTTGGATCTTGATGAACTTGTTACTTTTAACTTGATGAACTGATAAGGCTATTTTACCAGAATTTTGTTGTTTTGTGTTGTAAAAGCAATGTGGTTCTTTTTTCGGTGCTTGATTAAGTAAGAAGTTATAGCTGAGGTTATCTCGCGCTCTACCAGGCGGCGTATGGCTCGGGCGCCTTCTTCAGCGGGCAATGGCCGCGTCATAAGCCAATTGCGGACAGAATCGGGAACTTCACAGGCGATTTTTTGGATTTCAGCCAATCGCGCGCATACTTCTTCGATTTCGCGGTCTAGAATATGGCGCAAATGTTGATTTTGTAAAGATTGGAATGCGACGATGCGGTCGAGTCTGTTTAGTAGCTCGGGTTTAAAGCGGTTTTTAACTTCTTCACCCATAAGCAAATCAGACGCATCGATTTCATTTCCGAACCCCATGGATTTTTTAGCTATGTTTTCCGAACCTACATTGGATGTGAGAATGATGTAGGTATGAGCGAAAGATATTGTGCGGCCGGTAGCGTCGGTGATTTTTCCGTCTTCAAGGATTTGCAGTAGGGTATGCTGGACGTCGGTATGGGCTTTTTCTATTTCGTCGAAACAAATTATAGAGTGAGGGCGCTTGCGAACCGCGTCCGTGAGTTTGGTGCTTTCACGGTAGCCCACATAACCGGCCGGGGAGCCTATGAGTTTGGAGATGGTGTGAGATTCGGCAAATTCGCTCATGTCGAGTTTAATGAGAGCGTCTTCACGGGCAAAGATTTCATCGGACAGCGCGCGTGCAAGCTCTGTTTTGCCGGTGCCGGAGGGTCCAACAAAGAGCATGGATGCTTTGGGGCGGTTTTTGGCCTGCAGACCAAGGCGCGCTCGGCGGATAATATCAGAGGTTGCGGCGAGCGCTTGTTTTTGTCCAAAGATTTTTTGTTCCAATCGTTCCTCTAAACCTGATAATCTTTCGCGTTCGGAAGCGAGGATCATTTGGAGCGGCACACCCGCCATGCGAGCCACAACTCGAGCTACGTCATCAGATTTGATTTTGGGGATAGTTTTATTTCTTTTCGTTATTTGCTCGTCTTCCAGCTGTTTTCTTTCTTCCAACAGGCGATCGGCTTCCATGGCTAAGTTTTCGGCTTTTTCCAAATCATGTTTTTGCAAATGCTGTTCGGAAGTGCTGATTTTTTCTTGTATGATGGCATCTAAAACAGCCAGACGTTCATGAAATTCGCGTGATTGGCGTTTGGCAACGGCTGACGCGGCGGCTTCATCGAGCAGGTCTACCGCTTTATCGGGGAAGAGTCGGTCGGTTAGGAAACGTTCAGCCAAATCAACAGCGCTGGTCAAAGCTTGCGGTGTGTATTTTACTTTGTGATGCCCCGCATAAGACGATTCCAAGCCTTTTAGCATGTCTAATGTTGCCAAGGCGGTGGGTTCTTCGATAATCAAAGGCTGAAAGCGGCGTTCCAGCGCGGCATCGGGTTCGATATGTTTTTTGTATTCGCTCCAGGTTGTGGCTCCGATACAGCGTATCGCGCCGCGCGCCAAGGCGGGCTTTAAGATATTTGCCGCGTCCAATGATCCGGAAGTTGAGCCCGCGCCAACGATATTGTGGATTTCATCGATGAAAAGAATGGTGTTGGGATCTTTGGAGGCTTCGTCAACAATTTGTTTTAAACGGGCTTCGAATTCGCCACGGTACATAGTGCCGGCCACGGTTGAGGCCAAATCGAGCGACAGGATGCGCCGTCCGTAAAGCGCATCAGGTACATCGCCGTTTGCTATACGTTGAGCCAAGCCTTCCACGATAGCGGTTTTGCCCACCCCGGGCTCGCCCAGCAAAATGGGGTTGCACTTGGTGCGCCTGATAAGTATTTCGATCATGCGGTCGATTTCAGAATCACGGCCAATAACAGGGTCGAGATTTATGACAATGTCTTTGTGGGTTATGTCGCGGGAAAATGAATCCAAAGCGGATGCATCGAGTGGTTTGTCCGGCCCGGGAAACGGCAGCAACTGGTCGTTTTCAGGTATAATGGGCGGAGGCAAATCTTCGATAAGGTTTTGTTTTTTATTGACCTCATCCATGCTGGGAAAGTTTGATTCGGATTTAAGAACCGATTCCAAATTTTCACCCAAGCCGGCAAGATCTATTTTTTCTTGTCGGAGATACTTGGATACCGCATTGTCTTTATATTCCAAGATGGCGGAGAGCAGGTGCTCGGTGCCGACAAATTTATGTTCGCGCAAATGCGCGGTAACAAAACATTTTTCAATTATTTTTTTAACAGGTTCGGAAAGATCCAGAGCCATGACCGATTTTTTTTGCGCCGGTTTGCCACGGAAAGCTTGATTTGCTTTGTCTAATTCGCAACCCGCTTTAAGCAAAAGTTCGCCGCCTAAAGAACCTTTTTCGCTAAGCAGACCTACGATAAGATCTCCGGGCTCAACCAGTTCGCGCCCGTTGGAAACCGCAAAACCCAAAGCTTTTTGCAGGGCTTCTTTGAGGTGGGTGGTGAATCTGTTAATTAGGTCGTTGGGGAGCATAATTTTTAGCAACAAGTTTATCAAGATCAAAGTACATCACGCGTAACTAAAATTGCTCTTGATGAATTTGTTACTTTTATCTTGATAAATTATTAGGGATTTTGCAACATTCCTCGGAGTTCGGTGATGCGGTCGTTAATTGGAGGGTGAGTGGCAAACAGGCCGGCCGCGCGTTCACCTATGGATTTGGCTTTGGGGTCGGAGATCCATAAGTGATTCGTGGCATTGGAGCGTTTGCGCATGGGCTGGGCGTTGTCGCGGATTTTTTCCAAGGCCGAGGCCAAGCCTTCTGGGTAGCGCGTTAGCAGAGAACCTGAGGCGTCGGCCAGGTATTCGCGGCGGCGGGAAATGGCTAATTTAATGAGTTCGGCAATGACCGGGCTTAATATGATGAAGATAAGGCCGATTACCAGGAAGATGCCATTGCCGCTTTTGCGGTCGCCAAAGAGCGCGCCGCGAAACATCCAGTCACCCAGCATGACAAAAGCGCCGACAAGCACGCCGACTAAAACCATGAGGCGAGTATCGAAGTTTTTTATATGCGCGAGTTCGTGAGCCAAAACACCTTCGAGTTCGGTTTTGTTCAGAATTTGCAGTAAGCCGGTGGTTACGGCCACACTGGCGTGCTCAGGGTCGCGGCCCGTGGCGAAAGCGTTGGGCGAGGGGTCGTCGACGATGTAGATGCGCGGGCGGGGAATGCCGGCTGTAATGCTTAAGTTTTCGACCGTGTTCCAAAGCGTGGGGAATTGCGCTCTATCGGTGAGTTCGTGCGCGCCAAGGCTGGAAAGGGTGATTTTTGAGCCGGCGAACCAGGAGATAAGAGTCCAAATTGTTGAGATAATAAGCGCGAAAGCCAAACCAAAATAGCCATAACCGTTTATGTAGCCGTAAACATAGCCGACCGCGGCTAATAAGCCGATAAATAACGCGACCAGTAACCAAGTTCTTCTTTTGTTGGAATCGATCTGACTATACATATTTCTTTAATAACCAATTATCAAGAATTCAATCACCAATCAATAATCAATAAAATTCAAAGTTAATATAATAATAACCAACAAATTCTCAATTATTCAATAACCGAATAACCATTTGGTTATTGGTGATTGGAAACTGGGGATTTATTGGTTATCCCGCATTATTTTATTTGGAAAATATAGTATGCGGGACACCGCCATAGGTGGTGGTTGGAACTTGGTAATTGGGAATTAACCCTTTATACGTTAGCTGGCGGACTGGTCTTTTGGCTCGCCGGTGGTTTCAGGTTCTGCGGGCGGGGCTTGGGGAGTTGGGTTGGCGCTAAAGTCTACTTGAGGGACGGCTTTAGCTTCTTCTTCGGCTTCGAAGAATTTGTAAGCACTGAAACCAAGTATTGACGCGATCAGATTGGTTGGAAAGACTTGTAATTTGGTGTTGAAATCGCGGACATTGCCGTTGTAGAAGCGGCGTGATGCTTGAATCTTGTTTTCGGTGTCGGCTAATTCTTGCTGTAGATGCAAGAAGTTTTCATTAGCTTTAAGTTCGGGGTAGTTTTCGGCAACCGCGAATAAGCTTTTTAGCGCGCCCATAAGCTGGTTTTCGCTATCGATTTTTTCATCGATGCTTTTGGCTTGCATGGCCTGCGAGCGAGCCTCGGTAACTTGCGTAAAAACAGATGCTTCGTGCGAGGCATAGCCTTTGACCGTATTGACCAAGTTTGGAATAAGGTCGTGGCGGCGTTTGAGCTGAACGTCGATATCGGAGAAGGCTTCTTCGGTACGATTTTTGGCTTTGATTAATCCGTTATAAACGGCAATGAGCCAAGCGCCAATAATAATGATGGCGATTAAGAGAATCCAGAAAGTTGTCATACTTTTTAAAAATAATAATTAATAAATAATCACCGCCTTTGGCGGGATCCCGTCGATACATAATTATTAACGAGGCGGGATAATTAATAAAGCGAGCGGATGGGATTTACTTTATTGTTTATTATTTGTTATCTGTTAGTTAAATTATACGCTAAGTGTAGATGAATTGTTGCATTTGGTCAATTGCTGACAATTAGAAATCAGCAATTAGAAAATAGCAATTTTTAAGGGAGGGTTTGGTTGTTTGGTTTGTGGTAAGTTGGTAATTGGTATTTTGTGTCAATATAGACAAAAAATTGATTAAGAGAGATAATAGTGTATATGAAAGACGAGATTTATAAAGTATTTAAGTCCTATGACATCAGGGGCGAGTCGCCGAAGGTGATTAATGTCGGTTTTGCGAGTGCGTTGGGGCGGGCAATTGTTGCGGCCAGAGATCCCAAGCATGTAATGATAGGTCGCGATATGAGGGTTACGTCACCAAAGCTGGAAAGTTCGTTGATTGAGTCACTAAAAGAGCAGGGGGTGAATGTAACTAAAGTCGGGCTTTGTACAACTCCGATGTTCAATATATTGATGGGAATGGCTAATGGTGAGTATGATTTGGGGGTGATGATTACGGCCAGCCATAATCCGGGAGAGTATAACGGGTTTAAGTTTGTAACAGGGGAGATGTTGCCTCTGGGGTTGGGTAGTGGACTTGAGGAGATACGGGATAATTTTGAATCGTCGCACGTCGCACGTCCTACGTCCCGCGTCGGGGAGGTTCAGGAAGATTTTGATGCTTTAGAGCGTTATGTTGAGTTTGTTATTGAGAAGGTTGGGTTATCGGAAGATGTGCCGGAGATGAAGGTGGTGATTGATGCGGGCAATGGAATGGCGGGGCATGTTTTGCCGAGGGTCTTGGAAAGGTTGCCGTGGCTTAAAGTTGAGAGGCTTTATTTTGAACCTGATGGCAATTTTCCCAATCATGAAGCGAATCCGATTAAAGCGGAGACTTTGGAGGATCTTAAGCAAAAAGTATTGGAAACAGGCGCGATAATGGGCATTGCGTTTGACGGCGACGGTGATAGGATTGGTTTTGTAGATGAATTGGGCGAGCAAATTCCGGGAGATATTTTGACGGCATTATTTGCGGGAATTGAATTGGAGAAATATGGTACAGGAAAGGTTTTATTTGATGTCAGGTCTTCGTGGTCGGTTAAGGATGCCATTGAGTCGGCGGGTGGTAAAGCGGTATTTTGCAAAGTCGGGCACGCGAATATAAAGAATCAGATGCGTGAGGTTGGCGCGGTGTTTGCGGGCGAATTATCCATGCATTATTATTTTCGCGAATTTTGGAATATGGATGCGGGGATTACGCGATGTTGGTTTTGATAAAAGAGCTTTCCAACCCTTTTAAAACCTTAAGCGAGTATTGGAGTACTTTTCATAAATATTATCATTCGGGAGAGATTAATTTTGAGGTGAAGGATAAAGACGCGGTGATTGAGAGAGTTGTTAATGAGTACAAAAGTGATGCAACGAAGGTGCTAGATATCGATGGTATGCGTTTAGAGTTTGGAGATCCAAAACAAGGTGATGCGTGGTGGTTTAATTTGCGTAAGTCGAATACTGAACCGGTGATACGGTTGAATCTGGAGGCGACTACCGAGGAGCTCATGAAACAAAAGCTGGAGGAACTGTCTAATTCTATTAGATCCTGAAACAAGTTCAGGATGATTGTTTAATAAGTTATGATTGGTTTATTTGATTCTGGGGTTGGGGGGTTGACTGTAGTAAAGGAGCTTGTGAGGAAGTATCCGGGGGTTGATTTTGTTTATCTTGGTGATACTGCCAGGTATCCTTATGGGAATAAGAGTAAAGAGACGGTGGAGAGGTATGCAGTGGAGAATGCTAAGTTTGTGATAGATCGCGGAGCGAAGCTGGTTATTGTCGCGTGCAATACGGCGAGTTCGCTCGCTATGGATACACTTCGCGCTAAATATCCGGATACGCCGTTTTTGGGAGTGATTAAGCCGGCCGCGGAGCTTGCCGTCGCGGATAGTAAAAAGTCAGTGGGAGTTGTGGGGACTAGGGCGACTGTTGGGTCGGGGATTTATGAGGAGGTTGTAAAGGAGTTGAATCCAAAGCTTAAAGTTTTACAAAAAGCTTGCCCGCTTTTTGTCCCACTCGTTGAAGAGGGGATGTTTCAAGATCAGGTTACAAAGATGATGGTGAGGAGATATTTGATGCCATTAAGGCAGAAGAATGTTGAGTCGCTTATTTTAGGTTGTACGCACTATCCCTTTTTACAGCCTTTGATTGAGAGGTTTATGGGTAAAAAAGTAAAAGTGATTAATTCGGCAGAGGCTGTGGTTGATAAAGCTCAGAAAATGAATCCGGATTTATTTAAAGTTAGTGAGGCGCCAAAGCAAGTTATAGCTTTTACTGATACTTCGGATCATTTGGATAAGTTGGCTTCGAAGTGGCTCAAGAAAGAGATAAGGGCGGAGAAAGCCGTGCTATAACACACCCCCTACCCCTCTCGTAAATTAAGAGAGGGCAATTTGTGTTACAGACTATACAAAAATCAGATTTTTAAGTAAGATTAGGGGCATGACTGTGTTTATCATTTTTTTACTAGTGCTTTCGGTTTTGGTATTGATCCATGAGGCCGGGCACTTTTTTGCGGCCAGGCTTTTTGGAGTCAAGGCCGAAGAGTTAGGTGCCGGTTTTCCGCCTCGGATTTTTGGTTTCGTGCGCGAGGATGGAAAGTGGAAATATGTGGGTCGTAAGGACGAAAAAGAGTATAAAAATACGATTTGGTCGTTAAATTGGTTGCCTTTGGGCGGTTTTGTTCGGATTAAAGGCGAAACACCGGATGGCGGAGCAAGTGATCCGGATTCGTTTCAAAATGTAGCTATTTGGAAGAGGGTGATAATTCTCGCGGCCGGAGTGGCAATGAATTGGTTTTTAGCTTTTATTTTGTTTGCGGCGATTTTCATGATTGGAGCTCCGGCCATGCTGGAGGATGTTCCGGCGGGAGCGGTGGTAGAAGACAGGGCTGTAACAATTACGCATCTGCTGGAGGGTCAGCCTGCCGATGAGGCGGGTTTGGAGGCCGGTGACCAAGTTTTAAGTATCGCCGGAGAGCAACCGAGTGATTACAATCAGGCTATTGATCTGATCGGCGCGCAAGGAGATGATGAGTTTGAGATTAAGGTTAAACGTGACGAGCAGGAATTGGTTTTTGATTTGGATCCTGAATATATTGAGGAGATTGAAAAAGCGGGAATCGGCGTGGCCATGGCTGATGTGGGAGTGGTTAAATTCGCTTGGTATCAGGCGATTTATCAGGCAGGAATCTCCACCTATAATTACACTAAATTGATTTTGGTGGCTTTCGCGGGCATTATTAAGGATATTGTAACTTTCAACGGAGTAAGCGAGGATGTGGCCGGGCCGGTCGGGATCGCGGTTTTAACGGGTCAGTTTGCCAAGCAGGGTATTGTGCCGCTTTTACAGTTTGCCGCCATTCTTTCTATCAATCTGGCGATAATTAACTTTTTGCCGATCCCGGCTTTGGATGGCGGAAGAGTAATCTTTTTGTTAATCGAAAAAGTCAGGCGTAAGGCTCTTAGACCAAAATTGGAGGCTATGATTCACCAGATCGCGTTTTTGGCGCTGATAATTTTAATATTGTTGGTGACACTTAGAGATTTGGGTAAGTATGGTGGAGTAATTTGGGGAGGGCTTAAGAATTTAATAGGGATGTAAGATAGTAAAAAGTTCATAAAGATTAAAGTTTATCACGAGTTAGCTAAGTTGACTCTTGATGAACTTTAATCTTTAAACTTGATGAACGTTAAATATATGAAATATCAAATAGAGGAAGATACAAATAAATATGGGCGCCTCTCGAGGTCTTCGAGAATGTTTTTGGTTTTATTGGGACCTTTGTTGCTGTGTATAACGGGAGTTGTTCATCTTTTAGTTCCTCCTATTATATTATTTTCTACTTTTTGGATTTTAGGTTTAACTATTTTTTCCTTCATTCAGTTTTTTGCTTGGTCGTTCGGATTAGTGTGGTATAAGGATGGAGGCATAAAAGCAATTCAAAATGGTTCTTATATTAAAAAACTTCAAAATAAGGAGAATAAAGTGGAAGATTTATTTGGGTTTATTACCGCATTGAGTATAGCTATTGCCATTGTCCCTTATCTTGTTATTCTGTTGCTAATAATCTTGTTAAGTATTTTTGCTATTCTTATGGAGGGCGGGCCGTTGGATTAATGTGCTATAAGCTAACTAATTCGTAATTCGCGCAAATTCGTAATTCGTAGTTTTATGAAAGATCAGTTAGAAGCTTTGAGGCTTACAATGTCGGAGGATATTAAATCGGCGGAGACGCTCGAGAGTTTGGATGAAATGGAGATTAAGTATCTGGGGCGCAAAGGGGAGCTTACGGCTCTGCTTAAGGGCTTAGCTAATGTCTCTAAAGAAGAGAGGCCGGTTTTGGGCGCGATGGCAAACGAGGTTAAGCAGGCGGGTTTGGAGTTGCTGGCAAGGCGGAGAACCGAGCTTGCATCCAGCAAATTCGAAGCTTTGGCGGAAGCGGAGAGGGCTGATATGACTGAGCCGGGGAGCCGTCCGCCAGAAGGGCATCTGCATCTTGTAACACAAGCTATTCGTGAAATTACAAATATTTTTGAGAGGATTGGGTTTTACAGGACCCGTTATCCTGAAGTTGATTGGGATTGGTATGCGTTTGAATCTTTAAACATGCCGCCTGACCATCCGGCGCGTGATGACTGGGAGACCTTTTTTATGGATGCGGTGCAATCTTCCAAGAAGAAAGAAGGGAGGATGGTGCTTACTCCGCATACATCTAATGCGCAGGCACATGAGTTGGAACGAGGTGAATTCCCGGTGAGGATGTTAAATATCGCAAAATGCTATCGAAGGCAGTCTGACGCTACGCACGCGCCGATGTTCCATCAGTTTGAGGGTTTGTATGTAGATAAAGGAGTAAACCTCACGCATTTGCGCGGTATCTTGGATTATTTTGCTCGTGAGTTTTTTGGGCCGGGCAGAGTATCGCGTATTCGCCCGCATCATTTTAGATTTACCGAGCCTTCGTTTGAAGTCGATATATCCTGCGGAGTTTGCGGAGCTACAGGCAAGGTAGACGGCAAGAAGTGTAAAGTTTGCAAGCAGGGTTGGTTGGAGATTGGCGGCGCGGGAATGGTGCATCCAAACGTTTTGATTGCATCTGGTGTTGACCCTAAGAAATACTCAGGTTTAGCTTTTGGCTGGGGGATAGAAAGGGTTGCAATGATGAAAGAAGGTACGCAGTTGGATGATATCAGGATTTTGTATCAAAATGATGTGAGATTCTTGAAACAGTTTTAACTGTACGAATTATCACCGCCTTTGGCGGGATCCCGCACACAATAAATATTTAATCCTTGATGCGGGACGAGTATGCGCGAATTACGAATCTGATTTTATGTCTGATAAATAC
>WJLP01000084.1 GCA_014728435.1 Candidatus Uhrbacteria bacterium | reverse complement strand
TGTCAAAAATCAAACGCGGCTGTTTGGTATTCGGGCTTACCTGCTCTACCGGCAGTTCATACACCCTTTGCCCGTCATCTAAAACCTGCACAGCCTCCGGTGCGGATCCTGCGGCCGGCTCCGGGTCATAAGCCGCGTTTTGCGCCGAAGCTTCATTTTGTTTTTGCGGGATTAAAGCGCCCAATCCACGCCCTAATCCTGATTGTCGTTTCATCATCATAATGTTTGCGATGGAGCGAAAGCCTCGGTTCCCAAAATCTCACGGGCCAAACGCTCATAAGCTTTGGCTCCCGGATTCCCTGCATCAAAAGAAGCGATCGACCTGCCAAAAGAGGGCGCCTCGGCAAGCCTGACACTGCGCGGTATCACGGATCTGAAAATATTATTCGGAAAATACTTATACAACTCCTGCAAAACATCATTCGACAGCTTACAGCGCTTGTCATACATGGTTAAAACCGCGCCCAAAATTTTAATATCAGGCCTGATGCGCGTCTTTACAAGCTCTACGGTTTGCAATAAATCCGCCAAACCCTCCAGGGCAAAATACTCGGCTTGGACGGGTATCAAAATTTCATCAGATGCCACAATGCCGTTTAAAGTTATATATCCCAAAGTCGGTGGACAATCTATTAAAATATAATCATAATCATTACGAATTTCCCGCAACGCGTCATGCAGTTTAAACTCTTTACCGTCCAAGTGCGGCAATTCGGCATTCAAGCCCGCGAGCGACCCGGTTGCCGGCGCCACCCTTAAAGTCTCATGCATTGTGGGCTGTACGATATCGCGCATGGACACCCGGTTTAGCATGGCATCATAAACACTGCGCTCTATCGCCGAAACGTCAACCCCGATGCCGCTCGTGGCATTTGTTTGCGGATCCAAATCGATAATCAAAACAAACTTGCCCTGATCGGCAAGATAGGCTCCCAAATTAACCGCGGTTGTCGTCTTACCAACCCCGCCCTTCTGATTCACAATACCAATAATTCTAGCCATATTTAGTGACACTATTTTACGCAAAAAGAACATAAAAAACAAGGGTCGCTTTTAAGCCAAATTTAACTCATTCTGTGGCTAATTTGCGTACAAAAAAATCCGACATTTGTCGGATATTCTTGGTTGCGGGGGTAGGACTTGAACCTACGACCTCCAGGTTATGGGCCTGGCGAGCTGCCAACTGCTCTACCCCGCGATAAATGCTGTACGCTTAATACAGGAAACAATATAAAACATTCTAATAATTGTCAAGTTCCAAAACAATCCCGGTACATCCCGGTCTCATCCCGATACATCCTGGTAATAAAAGAACAGCCAAAGGCTGCTCAAGGAGATCTTACATTCTTACATTGAGGCGGCTCTCTTATAGTGACGATTCCCTCCACGATCACGATTTCCCACGCGTGGCGGATAGCGCAAATCCTTCACTACCGGGCATTCTATCAAATACTTGCTCAAACGCATGTTTTGATGCGTAAACTCAAAACGGAAAACAGCTGTACATGTACCCTCGGGCACCGTATGAGAATTCACCGGCGGCAAACAAACACGAATCGACCTGTTCTCATCATACGGACCCGGAGTAATCGCCAAAACATTCCTCGGCTTACCCTCTTGGCAAGTCCACCTTGTCAAATCTGCGCTTCCCAAAACCGTGCCATCTCGATCCTTGTAAAAAACGGTACAAGATTTGAAATCTTCTCTTAAATAGGCGGTTTTCAAAAAATCTTCAAAATGAGCGCGATACTGGCCGTCGATAACTCTGCCGCGCTGATCCCTTTCGGGCTTTACCCGATCTTTCGGAATACTCAACATACCGCGAAAATCTTCGTGCAATAACTCAATACCGCCACGCGGTGTAATCATCACCTTAATTGGTCCGTGCTTTTTGAACCATGCCTTGCCCAGATGAAACAGATTGCGATGCATTAGCCTCTTCCTCTTTGTAAGAACGTTATTCCCACTGTAACACAAATTTTGGCTTTGTCAAGGGAAAAAATGTCAAGACCGGCTTACATGAAAAATCCCTAAAAAATGGGTAAAATCCCACCTTCTGCTAATCATGATTAACTAACAATTCACAAGAAAAGCTTCCGATAAAGCTCATCGATGATTAAAAATTATTTATCGAAGATAACAAAATAACCGCTATTGCGGTTTTTTGGTGGTAGCGGGGGTGGGGATCGAACCCACGACCTCGGGCTTATGAGTCCCACGCTCTAACCAACTGAGCTACCCCGCCATAAATTCAATTACGAATTACCGATTACCAAATACCAACTTGGTATTCTGGGACTTCTTATCTTGTGGGTTGGATATTAACTGAATATTGTAATTTTGACAAGCCTAAATCTGATATAATCATTATATGTCCCAAAAACTAAACCCACTTGCCGGCAATCCTAAAAATCCTGCCAAACTTGTTAATCCGGGCAAGAATTGGCACATCTACATCTTACGCTGTGCGGACGACTCCCTTTACACAGGCATCACAACAGACCTAAACCGTCGCGTAAACGAACATAACTCCGGCACCGCCTCCAAATACACCAGATGCCGCCTCCCCGCCAAACTCATCTGGAGCGAGGGTAGCCACACCGAAAGCTCCGCAAAAAAGAGAGAAATAGAAATAAAGAAACTGCCTCGCGGACAAAAATTGTCGCTACTCAAAAATACCAACCCTCGGCAATATAAATAACAATCCCGCGAATCTCTGAATTTAAATCAAGGTAATCATGGTCAAAAACGCGAGCTAAAAAAGTTATCACCGATAAACAGTTGCCAAGTATTACGAAAAGTTACCAGGACTAAAACGCTTAGTACTTAGTACGGTTAATATAATCTCCGCTGTCTTCTCCCAACTAAACTTTTCGGCCTGCTTCAAGCCCAACTCAGATCTCAACTTGCACGCCCTGTCATCCTCCGTGCAAGCCAGTATTGCCCCGGTCCAGCCATCTTCATCCAAAGCGTCTATCACCATTCCAGCCTCGCCGACCACTTCCGGCAATGCTCCGCGATCCGAAACCGCAACCGGCGTACCTGCCTGCATAGCCTCAAGCGCCACTAAGCCAAAACCCTCATCCAAAGACGGTACGGCTACCATACCGGCCGCCAGCAATAAAGTCCGCTTCTGTTCGTCCGTCACAGATCTGAATCTATAAAAAAACTGATCTTCGGTTGCGCTAAGCGACTTAATCTCCGCCTCTACATCCTCAAATTTCCAACCATTGGCGCCCGCCACCACCAAATCCGGTGCTTGAGCGGATTTTTGTTTTGCTTTTTTCCAAGCCCGAATCAACATAGCCACGTTCTTCCTCGGTTCCACACTCCCCATACACAAAACAAACCCCCTCCCCAACCCAAGCTCCTTCTGATAAAAATCTTTCGCTTCCTCTTTTGCATTCTTAATTCTTAATTCATAATTCTTAATTGTAGTATCCCCTCCCTCTCCCGTAACAAC
>WJLP01000083.1 GCA_014728435.1 Candidatus Uhrbacteria bacterium | reverse complement strand
TAGCGCCGGCATCGGCAATGATTGTTTTTTCACGCATCTTTACCTCGCGAAAGCCGACCTGGATGACTAAGCCGTCAAAACCATCATCCGAAACCAGCATGTTTGAGCCCCCGCCAAAGAGAAACCACGGTACGTTTTCTTTATCAGCGATTTTAACAGCGTCCGAGAGCTCGTCAGGATCCGAAGCGGTAAGATAAAGTGCGGCCGGCCCGCCAATGCGCATATTAGTGTGTTTACTCATTGGTTCGGCGACCAGGATGGAGGGAAAGTTTTTTTGGAATTTTTGGATGATTTCTGGTGTCATATATCTTTATTATCTCATAATTGTTCATAAATCTGAATTGTTATCAAATTTGCCTGGATTCTTTTTGATATAATCACGAATTTTTTCCATCTCAATATTCGATCTAATTAATCTGTCATGAAATGATTTTTGCCAGATTGGAAATAAATCAGGGTGGCTCATCCTAATCTTTTTTGCAACTGCAGATTTGAATGAACCAACAATGACAGATAATCGATTATGCTGTGGTTTTTGATTCAGATAATAGGCATGTCTATTATCTACAGTATCCAGGCATAAAATACCGTGCATATGATCTGGCATGATTATATATTCATCGATTGAAATTTTTTGATGATGATCAGGAATTTCACACCAACATACTTCTGCAATTTTACCGCAATCAGACAAACGCATTTTTTTATCTACAACTTCGCCGAATATTTGATTACGGTATGCCGTACAGATTGTTATAAAAAAATGGTTGCGCCATTCATAACTAAAATTACCCAATCGCATGTGCTTATTATGAAAAAATGTCATATATAAACATATGTGCCGTATATGACAGGCATGCCTGTCAATTTTACAAACCAGCCCTCAATGCGGCATCAATGTCCCCTGCGCCCATGAAGATGCAGATATCGCCTTGTTTAAGAAGTTTTAGGGTTTGGTCGACGGCGGATTCCGGGTTGGGGGCATATTCCATGTGCTCGAGCGGGCGTGCTATATCGCGGGCTTTTATTTCTTCTAAGAGTTTTTGCGATGTGATGTCGGCGTCTTCGGAGGCGGCTCGGCCGGCTACGTCGTAGATTTCGCAGAGCACGAGCGCGTCGGCGCGGTCAAAGCAAGCAATGAAGTCGTCCCAAAGATGTTTGGTGCGGTTTTTGTGGTGAGGTTGGAAGCAGAGGACGAGGCGTTTTTCGGGGTAAGCTTCGCGCACGGCGGAGACGACGGCTTTGACGGCCGAGGGGTGGTGGCCGTAGTCGGAAAAGATTTTGACACCATCGCGCTCGGCGACCTGTTCCATGCGGCGCCAAATGCCGGGGAATGTTTTAGCGACGTGTTGGATAGCTTCGTCGCTTGCGCCGAGATGTCGAGACATGAGAGCGGCCGCGGCCAGGTTTAAGCCGTTGTATTCGCCGATCAGGCTCGAGTTCAGATTAAGCTTAGCGTCCGCGGCTTGGATCGTGACGTTAAGTTGCCCATCCTCGCGGGTAATAGCGACAATATTTATCTGGGGTTCAATATTCGGAGTGCGGGAACCGGCCGTGGGACGTGTTTGTGTTTGTAAGAGGCGTACCGGGTCACCAAGCTTGGGTTCGCGTCCAAAGTAGTTGACGTTGAGTTTGCGCGTGGCAATTAGCGGCTTGAGAGCGAGATGGATTTGCTCGTATTCGCCGTTCGCGACGATTGTGGCGCCGATTTTGGTTTGGCGGATTAAGCGTTCGAAAGTTTTTCTAAGTTCGTCGATGTCGGGATAAATATCCGTATGATCGAGTTCCAGATTGTTGATGATCAGAGCATGCGGATGGAATTCCAAAAAGTGCTTGGCGTATTCGTCGCCTTCCAATATAACCAGATCCGAATTTCCCAGACGAAGGTTGCGGTCGGGCCAGTCGGGTATTTTGGAGCCCACTATCACTGTCGGATCCAGATCAGCGCGGACACACATCAAGCCCAATAATGCCGTGACCGTGCTTTTACCGTGCGTACCGGCGACCACTACCATGCGCTTGCCTTTAAACCAAGCGCCCATCCATTGAAAATTATTGATATCGGTTACATGGCGGTGCTTGGCGGCCATCCTTTCGGGATTGGTGACGGGCGCGGCGGAAGTGTGGATGACTCCGTCGCAATCATGCG
Source organism: Candidatus Uhrbacteria bacterium (assembly GCA_014728435.1). Taxonomy (GTDB): domain Bacteria; phylum Patescibacteriota; class Patescibacteriia; order 2-12-FULL-60-25; family 2-12-FULL-60-25; genus MWCR01. The sequence goes on along the minus strand of WJLP01000083.1, from coordinate 7,140 downwards.
GGAGGTTACGCTCATCATGCGGGCCGATAGCGACTTTGACGCCGAGCGCTTCCATTTCTTTGGTTATCTCCGATTCCTTGACGTCCGAACCGGTGACGTTGATACCGGCTTTGAGCAAGATCTTGGCCACAGCGGACATATTGATGCCGCCGATGCCGATAAGGTGTACGTTTTTCCACGCGTGAACGTTTTTCATAATAAGAGATTAATGATTAAGTTTCAAAGGACTAAGGATAGCAACCTTCTCTCTATCCATTATCCTTAATCCTTTAACCTTTACAAAATAGTCGTGAAGATATCGTACATGGTACAACGTGTCGGACGCAAGCTGTCGGCCTTTGACCTTTCGGGCTTTTTGTGATAGCCTTTGCCATTGGAGGTGAGATGAGCAAAGCGAGAAAAGCACAGGTCCTGGTTGACTTTATTGTTATTTTTACTCTGGGATGCGTGTCGAGCGCAAACCCTACGCCCGTTGAAAATCTGGTGGATAAATTCGGCCAAAACTTCAATCCCAATGATTACGGCCACATTGTTGCTTCGGCTTATAAAATCGCCGGGGATCGCAAGGCGGATCCGAGTGCCAAAATGTATTGCGCCGGGCAAGACGCGGATTCAGTTAATACCGAAGAGCTGGTCGTTTACTTGGCTCATTGCGGATCACGCGGGCGCGTGCTGGATTTCTTTGAAGCGAGAAAATTGCCCCAATCTTCGGCCGGTCATGATACTCCGGCCGGCGCGACGGATCGCCAGGAAAAAGAGGCTGAGATCAGTGATGATCGTTCAATCAAGATTGATGGTATCGTGATTGACGAAGATTTGTTTCAAATTTACGCATTGCTAGGAAAGGATCCGGAACTGTACCTCGCTTTCATGAATGCCGTTGTTACAAACAGGGTCTGGGACCTGAATGACACGGACACTTTTCGGCATCCAATTACCACTTTAAGGAGCGGCTGGGCTGATTGCGATGATTTCACGGTTGAATACTATTTCTGGGCGCATTTGCACAATCTTAATCCCAACTTGGTGATTGCCGTGAGCTCGGACGAAGATGTGGAGATTGTAAACGGAGTTAAGACACTAGACGCGCATACGTTTGTTACTTATACCGACCCGGTGACAGGTAAGATGAACGTATTGGATAATAACAATTGGGTTGTACTGGAAGCTGATGAAACCGCCCAGACATACCTGCAAGGCAAATGGCCGGACAAGGATTTGCTCATCCGGTTTAACGGACCTTATACCGGTAAGAGCGATTAGACGCTTTCCGGGCTCATGACCGATTCTTCGGTCATTTTTTGACTTTTAATTCAGTTTGCATTAGTTTATGCGCGGAGGTGGTAATGGATTATGAAGACGTGAGGCACTCGCTCTTTCCAGAAAGTTTGTGTTCAACACTGTTCTTTTCCTGCGCGCCCATGCGGCACCCAATGTTAAATATCGCAAAGGAACATCACGCTGATGATTTTCTAACCCAAACTCAGGAGAGTATCGAAACCTTGCGTCTTTGGGGCGTGGGCAGATTCCCAATCTTGATTACAGAATATGAATGGCCCATCCAAAACGATATGGCACCTCTGGACGCGATGCACGAAGTGTTGGCCAGACCGGAGGAAAGCATTGACTATCGCGCGTGGTTGTATTTGGTAAACGGAGAAACGATAATCAACATGTTAAGTTCCTTGTATGACACACTTCGAAACCGCGCCGGCCAGCCGTTTATTGAAAATGAAGACCGCGTGGCGATATTCTTTGAAGTAAAAGCGGGAGAAAATTTGGCCAATGTTTTTTACTCCACGACAGCCATTACGCAACCTTTAAGCAGAAACGCGTGGATATCTTAAATTCGACAGGCTCCGGCCTGTTTTTTTTTGCATGCAAATAACGTGATCCGCGCCGCGGCGACGTGTGATATCGACGATATTTTTATTGCAAACCGTTGACTTTTTTGGGCAGTGTTCCTTTGAAGTCCACGGAACCATTGTTAATTTGCACGCTCTCTATGTTTAATCCATCGATTCCGGAAAGAATGCCGTTTACATAACCGATAAATTCTGAATTTGCTCTTTCTATTATGCTTCGAGGCACTTCATAATCGCCAACCGAGAGCGACTCTATGTTGGTACTAAAACTTCTAGGGCCGGTTTGGATTACCTCGCCGCGGACGTAGACCGGGCCCGGAATAGTGACGCGAGCGTCTTCGACATAGCCGGAGGCTTCGACTTTGTTATCTCCAATAAAATGGATCTGCACTTGTTTGAAGGGGCCGGACGCTTCGTTGGCATAATTTTGGATAGCGCTAATTTCCGAATCCGTGAAAGTTTCGCTAACAAAAACTTCTCCTTCGGTTGTAAAGTTGGATCCAAAGTAAACTTTGCTTAAATCGTTGACTTCAACTTTTGCCTTATCTTCGATGGCCGTCTTTGCATCTTGCTCCGTATAAGTGACTCCTAAATCTTTAGGCTCGGCCGTGCTAATTTGCCAATAAATAAAAATAGCGGCGAATATTCCCACTAATAGCAGTGCGCCGATTATGGCGCCGATGATTTTAAGTGTTTTCATGCATCATATAGTACAACTTACAGCGTTTTTCGTACAATGTTATTGTTGACAAGATTCGCGGTTGTCAGGATTTATACATCTGGGATAATCTATACAGGATAAAGCTGATCTCAAAAGCTATGACGTAACAACCCATGGAACACATCATAATGTCTTAACCACTTAACCGAATTATCGCGACGTTATGCTTTATGACATGTTGACTTTTGACTCAATCTTAAAATGAAGTTTATGCAAAAATTACAAAATAGCGATCCTGAGATCTACGAAATTTTAAAAGCCGAAGAAGATAGACAGCTTAAAGGCATGACTCTGATCCCATCGGAGAATCATACGAGCAAAGAAGTGTTGGAGGCTTTGACTTCCGTATTGTCTGATAAATATGCCGAGGGTTATCCGGGTAAGAGGTATTACGCGGGTAATGAGTACGCGGATAAGTTGGAGACGTTGGTGCAAGATCGGGCTAAGCGGCTTTTTGGAGTTCCCTATGCCAATGTACAGCCATATAGTGGTTCGCCTGCTAATTTAGTGATATTTAGCGCTCTTCTGGAGGTCGGCGATAAAATCATGGGCTTGAACTTGTTGGACGGCGGGCACTTAACCCATGGCTGGAAATTTTCCATGACCAGCAAGTTTTGGCAGAGTGTTCCATATCATATGACATCTGAGGGCGCGATAGATATGGAAGAGGTCAGAAGGCTTGCTCGCGAGGAGAAACCGAAGATCATTATTTGCGGAGGCACTGCGATCCCACGAGCGATTCCATTTAAGGAATTTGCCGAGATTGCGGACGAGGTTGGTGCTTATCTTTTGGCAGATGTCTCGCATATTGCGGGGTTGATTGCCGGTGGAGCTCATGAATCCCCTGTTCCATATGCGCACTTAGTGATGACGACTACGCATAAGACCTTGCGCGGACCCAGAGGCGCAATGATCATGGTGACAGATAAAGGCTTGGCCAAAGACGAGGAATTGCCGGAAAAGATAGATAAAGCCCTTATTCCGGGGTTACAAGGCGGTCCTCACTTAAATACAATCGCAGGTATTGGTGTCGCATTAAGCGAGGATGCTAAGCCGGAGTTTAAGGAATACGCATCCCGAGTTGTTGCCAACGCTAAGACTCTAGCGGATGAGTTAAAAGAAAAAGGATTCGAACTTGTAAGCGGCGGCACGGATAATCATTTGATTTTGATTGATTTGACCAACACTGGCGTTGGGCGCGGAGCATTCTTCCATGAAGGACTGGAGCGAATTGGAATCTATACAAATAAAAATACAGTTCCCGGTGATTTAAGCTCTCCTTTTTATCCAAGTGGTTTGCGGATTGGAACTCCGGCTGTGACAACGAGGGGCATGGGTGAAGCTGAGATGAAACAGATCGCTGAGTGGATCTACAGATTTGCGAGCCACATAAAAGATATAAAGTTGCCGGAGGACAAGGCAGAACGCAAGCAGGTTATCAAAGACTTTCGAGTGTCGCTAAAAAGTGACGGCTTTTATGATGAGCTGCGAGCAGAGGTTGAGTCGATGTGCGAGAAGTTTAGAGTGCCGGGAGTATAGATACCCCCTATCCCCCTTTACCAAAGGGGGTTGTCTGTAAATATGTCTAGATTGATTTGTACAGGTGACAGTCTGCCGTATGATCCCGATTTAGTTAAGCTTGCGCAAGAATTAAGAAAAAGAATGACGCCACAGGAAAAGAAGCTCTGGTATAAATGTCTACGATATCGTAAACCGCCATTTTATCGCCAAAGACCTATTGAATGCTATATTGTTGATTTTTATCAACCGGCAGGCAAGCTGGTTATTGAATTAGATGGTAATCAGCATAGAAGTGATGACGGTTTAGAGTCGGATAAAGATCGAGATATGAATCTTAGGGGATACGAATTAAACATCTTAAGATTTTCAAACTCCGAAGTAGATCATAACTTTGATTCCGTCTGCAAAATAATATTACAACATTGCAAAACCCCCTTTGGTAAAGGGGGAAGTGAAGGGGGTATCGGATCCTTAAACCAGCCCCCTTTTTGAAAGGGGGATCAAGGGGGAATGTTACACGGACGCGGATTTCAAGTGCGCATCATAGACATAAACAGCATTTTCTGATATTCTCCTGACCATGCAACCCATTCCAGGCAAGCAGATTGCCGCTCAAATTAAAGAAGAATGCAAGCAAGAGGTAAAAGAAAAAGGCATTAAAGCCAAGCTGGCCGCTCTTTTGGTTGGTGATGATCCGGCGTCGCATATTTACGTTTCGCTGAAAGAAAAGGCGGCTCACAAGATTGGCGTGGAGACGGATACGAGGCGGTTGCCAGCTTCTGCGACAAATGAAGAGTTGATAGCGATTATTAAAGAATGGAATGAAGACGAGAGCGTGACCGGGATTTTGATCCAGCTCCCATTGCCAGAAGGGCATGATACTGACGCGATTATTGTAGCCATGGACCCAAAAAAAGATGCTGACGGCTTTCATCCGGACAATATCGCTAAGCTGGAGCATGGGGAAGCGACAATTTTATCGCCATTACATGAGGGCATCTTACGCCTGATCGCCTCTACTCCGATTGTGCCAAATCATGCTTTTGTAATTATCCTTGCTAACTCACATACTTTTGCAGACCCGCTAAAGTGGATTTTTGAGAGAGCTGGTGCTGATGTTGATGTAATGCTGGCAGATAAAATTGATGATAAGGAGCTAAGAGAGGCAGACGTGATTGTAACCGCGGTAGGTAAGCCGGGGATTCTGACGAGCAATGCGACAAAGCCAGGAGCTTGCGTGATTGATGTTGGAATTACCAAGATGCCTGACGGGAGCGTACAGGGTGATTTTGACGCGGAAAGCGCGGCTGATTTAGATGGTTGGTACTCCCCTGTTCCGGGTGGCGTTGGGCCAATGACTGTGGCATTGCTGATAAAGAATGTTATCCGCCTCGCGGAGCGACGCTAAATACTTCCCAAATATCAATCAAGATACAAAAAACCAAACACTTGTATGTTTGGTAATATTTGCCTGTGACCCGAAGTTTTTACGAGGGTTATGAATATTTGAATATATTTGATTATATTTGATTGGATTCATCAAGATCAATCCCGGGCGCCGCCATGTGATAGGCATACTGGCGGCGCATAACTTTAGCCATAACCAGAATGGCCGCGATTTCAAATACAGTTTGCACTAAAAATTCATATCTGACTACCACCAGAAACGGATCGGGTTGAAAAGCGAAAGCAAAAGCCGTTTCCGACACGAATGTTACGATTACCCAGAATAAAATAAACAACCCCAGCTCTTTGCCGCCGGGCAGTTTCGATTTGAAAGCCCAATATGCAAACGGCGCGGCAATTAACGCCGACAAGCTCCAACCGATTACCAAATCAACCCAAGGTGCGATAGGCGTGGTATAAACATATCCAAAGATGACTATGTTAATGACCAGAAAACTGGCTATCCATTTCGCAAATGGGATAAGGATATAATTACTTTTTTTCATAAACTAAAACATGGATAAAATATGCTCAACCATCACAAACAGCAATGCGATTGCGATAGGAATGGGCATATAGCGCCAAGCCCAAAAATATTTATCGCCCGGTTTTGGTTTTCGGCGCAGTAAAGAATCGATCCAATTCAATGTGTTTTGGGGTTTGTTTAATATATGATACGCGGCAAAGCAAACCATGACTCCGTTCAACGTGGACAGCACGCCGCCCACAAAGCCTATGGTGGAGAGAAAGTCACGCGAGACCAGCACGAAGAGCACGACGGGAACAACTACGGTAATTATCCAAGCCGGCACGCGCTTCATCTTAATATCGATAACCAAGATGTTTTTTAGAGCTTGAGTGAAGGTGAGGTATGAAGTGCTGACCGCGAGTAAACCGATCATGGGGATAAGCCACCAGAATACTTGAGGAAATGCCTTTTGGATACTTTCAACGGAATAGACTCCCGGATAAACGGCGGCAATAATGACTCCAAACAACCAGCTTAAAATACCGGCGCCCAATATCGCGATGCCGGTCCCGATGCGAAATTCTTTTTCGTTGCGCTTGGCGATATCTTTTAAGTCGGGCAAGATGGTCATTCCGGTTACAGCGAAAAAGATAATGCCGAACGTGCCCACGAAACCCGCGGGATTGATGGTTGCGGCCAGATCCCATTTAATAAAGGGAAAGAGAATCAGTGCCGTAAAAAGCATGAAGCCGATGAGCACCCAGGTAAGTTCGTCTTCGATTTCACAGACCACATGCACGCCGTAGAAGACGACCGCTGAACAAATCGCCCAAAAAAGCAGAACCCAGGACCACATGGGATAATTGAAGCCCAAACCGCCGGCCAGCATATGCAAGAATGTTCCGCCCAAAATCAGATAAGCGAGCATTGTGCCAGCGGTGCGGCAGATCATGCTGATTAAAGCGATCCAGTAAGCTTTATGGCCCAAGACACTCCCGGTGTACCCGGGCAGGCGGTGCTTGCCCCTGACGCCGTAAATAACATCGATGTATAGTTGGTTCACGATGAGGACGACGATCAGGATGACGACAAACAAAACAGTACCTCCCAAAATACCG
>WJLP01000082.1 GCA_014728435.1 Candidatus Uhrbacteria bacterium | reverse complement strand
CTGCGCCGACCCGAAATTATGCAATTTGGCCGTGAGTTGCACCGGCACCATGCCCACGCTTTTGCCCGGTTCGTTCATGCGATCAAATCTGTAAGTAATCCGCAAATCCTGCAATTGGATCTCGGTTGGCTCGAGCGGACCGGGCAACCCCAGCTTGGGCTCCTCAACAACCGCGGCATTGCCCGCCAAAGGCAGAGCAAGCAGAAGCCCCATTAAAGCTAAAAATAGACGTTTCATAATAATTTTGCTTAAGCATTGTTGCGCTTATTTACTCAAAAAGGCTGGGTTTCGTCAAATACCTCCTGTCTCGAGCCTAAGCCCGCCCAATAAATCAATCAATACGAAAGAACCGTTATTAAAAATAACGCAAATTTTGCGCTATCATGACATTTTCTTTTTGCTCCGCTTTCTTTTAAAGATCCTAGGCGGAGTCGAGAGGTTCGTCCTGCGCTGGCTCTGGCCATAAATTCAGCTCATTTAAAGTCTTTTCCGCTAAATCCTCGGCTTCATCAATATCCAAAGTATCCTCCAAAATCAGATAATTGATCATGGTCGCGCGGCATTCTTGTTTAGTCTTTACCTCCCCTTTTTCATCATAGCAAAGGCTGTGTAATTTTTCTTGTTCCGGCATAGTGCATTTATTATAGCATAATTAATAATAACCAATAACCAACAAAATAATCACCAATACTCGCCAGCCTTTGGCTGGAATAACCAATCTTTCATTTACCGAACTACCATTGGTGATTTATGTAAGATTCATTATTGGAAATTTATTGGACATTGGAGTTTGCTTATTGGTGGTTTAAATATATTACATTGGGAACAGCCGCAGAAATCACCTCCACCTTCACCTCATCATCCGCGTATGAAAGCCCCGTTGAATTGCCGCCGTCCAAATTGATGGCAATCGCGAATTCCTCCGGCTGCGCTTCAAGCCACACTGCCGTCTCATACAATGATGGAATGCCGCTTTCAGTTAAAATAATATAAGAAGATCCACGAACATCTTGTGCGAGCAATGTCCTGTGCGCGTATTTTTTACTGTCAGTTTCAATCAGCGCTTCACCATCATAAAGCAAAGTTGGAAAACTCAAGAAAGCGGCCACATCCGGCGCGGATTCCCTTTGTCTGCCCGCCGGCAAATATGATAACTTCAAATCTCCGTCAATTATCCGCACCAAACCCGTATAGCCCGTCTCATTGGTTTGCTCATCGCGTCCCGGCCAGTCAAATCTGGTGCTCGTCGCGCCCGCCGCGTGATAATAACCGGTTGGTTGCATGTTCTCGTCAAAATAAGATCCGTTGATTACCAAGTTCGCGTTCAGTTCTTGCCTCCATGCCAGCACTGTCTTCGGGTCATTCGGATTATTCGCCATACCCCAGTCAAACTCTTTCTCATCAATTTTAATTACTAAAAAGTCAACCATTCGTCCGTCGCCATAAGTCACGCTTCTGCGATCCATAAATTCAGTCAGAGGCTGTGCGACCTCATCAACGGGCTCTACAACTTGCGTTGCGGGTTTGGGAAAATCTTTCGGCGCGTGATCTACTTGCATCTCGCACCCGGATCCTAAAAACAAAGTTGTCAGAACAAACAACAATAACGATCTACGATGCACGCCTGCCCTCCGAAGTGCTCGCGTGGAAAGGGTGCACGATGTACGAATAAGATTTATCATAGTGAATTTACAGCATAGCGCATATTTATTGTTTTGCGAATAGTTGACTTTTTGTTAAAAAATCGATAGCATTTAGCAATTCGGAGAGATGCCAGAGTGGTCGAATGGGCCGCACTCGAAATGCGGTGTACCGGCAACGGTACCTAGGGTTCGAATCCCTATCTCTCCGCCAAACTACGCTCGCCGACTAACGTCGGCGAGCTTCGTTTGGCGGGCCACTTACCGTCAGCTTATGCTATAATAATCATCATGAACCTGCTTATCATCAATTGCGGAAGCCGCGCCATCAAAGAACTCAAACAAATGACAACCGGTTTGGGCGCCAACACAACCATGCTGCCCATCAAATCCCTGCCCCCGGCATCAGTCAAAAAATATGACGGCATAATCATAAGCGGCAGTCCGCTCATGTGGAGCAAGTGCCGAAAAACGCAACTCGCCAAATTTAATTGGGTCAAAACTTGCAACAAACCCGTTTTGGGAATCTGCTTCGGCCATCAAGCCGTAGCTTTGCTTTATGGCGCGCCCATTCGCCACGGGTCCGAACTTATCAAAAAAGTATTCATTCGCTTGCAACAGCCCGACCCGCTCACTCAAGACATCAAACCGCGCGCGCTTTTCATGCAACATCACGAAGAATACGTCACCTCTCCCAAACAATTTAAGGTCATCGCCGAATCAAGTAATCAATATCCAGAAATCATTAAACATTACAAAAAGCCCGTCTACGGCGTCCAATTCCACCCGGAACTGTCCGGCAAAAACGGCGAGATAATCTTTAAAAACTTTTTTCAAATCTGCAAATCTAAATAATATCAGCTTGATGGAAGTTTTTGCTTGATAGGCTCGATGTGCTGAACTACAGATCGCTATCAGCCAACAACTGTCAGCTGTTTGCTAAAATAATATGAAACGCACACCTATTATTATATTGCTCACGCTCGCGGTTCTGATCCTGATCGCGGTCGGGCTTTATGCGGCGCTAACCAAACCCGATAACAAACAGCGGGAACAAACTCGGCCAACGGCCGCGAAAACCTCATCCAATGATACGCAAGCTGTTTGGCTGGCATATGAAGACGGTGGCGCGAATCCCGAAGTATACGCCGCATTTGAAGCTGATTTACTTAAACTATTCTTCGACTACCGAGACGCATGGGTTCTGACCCAAGCCTCGTTGCATCTCGATTACGAAAATACAACACAAGAGGAGTTTAATACTCTTTCCAATCGCGTCATAGCCAAATGGAATGAGGTTGAGGCCGATGTCGCCAAAGTCACAAGCTACAGTCAAAACTCGGAAACTTCCTGGGTTTGGGATTGGTATCATATAAAGTCCAAGTCGCGTCGCCCGCTTATTCCCGCGGCACACGCGGCCTTTGAAGATGAAATGACCGGCGAGCAATCCATCCGCTACCACGGATGGAGTGAATTTCATGCTCTGCAAAACATGATGCCCGATGCGGATGAAGAATTTTTAATCCAACAATCTTTTGGAGGCACCGCTGAAGAAGTAAAACGACTCTACATCGAATACCAAGCGCAAATGGCAGAAAATTGGGGGGATTGGGTTACGCTTCACGATATTGGCTCAAAAACAGCAAAAACAATCGAACTGACTTCCAAAGTCGCGCTTTTTATCGGCGGCACCATTCTCTCCGGCGGGTCATTGGGCTTGGCCGCTCCGGCAACTGTTGGTGGTGGTACGCTTATGGTCGTTAGCGGAGGT
>WJLP01000081.1 GCA_014728435.1 Candidatus Uhrbacteria bacterium | reverse complement strand
GCCAAGGACAGACTGCAAAAGTACCAGCCGAGTACGCCGCGCAATCAGCGGCCGGGCAGGGCGCCGAGGCACGACGTTTAACGCCCCACGAAATTTTGAATAAACAATGTTATGTTGATACCAAGAAAAGTAAAACATAGGAAATGGCACAAAGGCCGCGGAAGAAATATCCGTATTGCTTCGGATAAGATTCATTTGGCATTCGGTTCGCACGGGCTTAAAGCTACAACATATGCGTGGCTTACTTCCAGGCAGATTGAGGCTTGTCGCCGCGTGTTGACCCGCTATACCAGGCGCGGAGGTAAAATTTGGATTCGCGTTTTTCCCGATAAACCGGTAACAAAGAAAGGCAATGAAGTGCGCATGGGCGGAGGTAAAGGAGCGGTTGACCACTATGTGGCGGTTGTTAGGCCGGGAACGGTGATATTTGAAATGGATGGCATTCCGGCGGCTAAAGCCAAAGCGGCACTTACTGACGCGGCGTATAAATTACCCTGCAAGGCTTCTTACATAACTAAGGAATTCTAATATGCATGTAAAGGACTTAAGACAATTGACAAAAGCGGAGTTATTGAAACGCGCGGCTGAATTACGCGGTAATATTCGCGACTTGCGCTTCACAATTACCACTCGCCAACACGCCAAGGTAAGGGATTTGCGCAAAGCAAAGAAAGAGTTGGCGCAGGTGTTAACCGTCTTGAAAGAGGCGAAAACGCAAGAATTAACCAATAAAGAATCGTAATATGGCACAAGAAATCGTAAAAAAACGTTTGCAACAAAAGCGCAAACTGCAAGGAACGGTTGTTTCAACCAAAATGGAAAAGACCATTACGGTTCGAGTTGACCGCAAGATTAAGCATCCGAAATACGGCAAGTTTTACGCGGTCTCCAAGAAATTCAAAGCACACGATGAAAAAGATATGGCCAAGATGGGAGATGTGGTGGAAATTGCCGAAGCCAGGCCTTTATCGGCCGATAAGCGCTGGGTTTATGTAAGAACCGTAAAAGCGGCGCAAGAATAATTGAGAGCTTATGATTCAACACAGATCAATGTTACAAGTGGCGGATAACAGCGGAGCCAAAAAACTCCAGTGTATTCGTGTACTTGGAGGCTATAAAAAACGCTTTGCCGGAGTGGGTGATGTTATCACTTGCGTGGTTAAAGAAGCCATTCCGCATGGCGCGGTGAAGAAGTCGGATATAGTGCATGCGGTGATTGTGAGGACCAGGAAGGAAACCAGAAGGCCGGATGGCACATATGTGCGTTTTGGTGATAATGCGGCGGTTATTATTGATAAGAAGAGCAAAGATCCAAAAGGAACGCGCATTTTTGGTCCGGTGGCACGTGAATTGCGCCAAGAGGGTTATATGAAGATCGTATCTTTGGCGCCGGAAGTGCTTTAATAACCAATAAACAATTATCAATAATCAATCATCAATCACCTATTATCAATGTTATGACTAAGTTGAGAATAAAAAAAGGCGATACGGTCGTAGTAATCGCAGGTAAAGATAAAGGCAAAACCGGCAAAGTCATGCAGGCGTTTCCGGCTATGGGCAGAGTTGTGGTGGACGGCGTGAATAAATGCAAACGCCATTTGCGCCCGCAGCGCCGCGGTGAAAAGGGGCAGGTGGTTGAGTTCTTTATGCCGATAAATGCCTCCAATGTGATGCTGCAAGATGCTTCGGGCAAACGTGTGCGCCACGATAAACGAGCCAAAGAATAAGTTATATGAATTTACGAGAACGCTATAATAAAGAAATTGTTCCGGCTTTACAAAAAGAGCTGGGCGCAACCAATGTGCATTCGGTGCCCAAGGTTCTTAAAGTTACGGTTTCCGTGGGTATCCCAGCGGCGCAAAAGGATTCAAAATTCATTGAAACCGTGGAGCATGTTTTATCGCGTGTTACGGGTCAAAAGCCGGTAGACGCGAAGGCTAAAAAGTCCATTTCCGGCTTTAAAATCAGGGATGGGATGGTTGTTGGCAAGTACGTAACATTGCGCGGAGAAAAGATGTGGTCATTTCTTGAGAAACTGGTAAATGTTACTTTTCCGCGCGTAACCGATTTTAGGGGCATTTCGACGAAAGTTATTGATAAGACGGGCAACCTTTCGGTGGGATTTAGAGAATATCTGCCGTTTCCGGAAATCAGCCCGGATGAGGTTGAGAGAGTTTGCGGTATTCAGGTGACAATAACCACCGACGCGGGCGACTATGAAAAAGGTTTGGCACTGTTTAAACAATTAGGATTTCCATTTCAAAAATAATCTATGGCAACTGAGAATCAAATCGCCAAAGCACGGCGTAAACCCAAATATTCCACACGCACGCACAACAGGTGCTGGCGTTGTGGGCGCAAGCACGGTTATATGAGAGATTTCGGCTTATGCCGCATCTGTTTTAGGGAACTGGCTTTGCGAGGTGAGTTACCCGGTGTTAAAAAATCAAGCTGGTAAAAAATGTATGATAACTGATCCAATTTCCGACTTTCTGACCCGATTGCGCAATGCGCAGATCGCAGGTCATGATTCCATCGAAGCGCCTTCAAGCAAGGTTAAGCTTGCAATTGCAAATATCCTCAAAGATGAGGGGTATCTTAAGGATGTCAATGTTAAAGAAAACGGTTCCAAGAAAACATTGCACTGCGACTTGGTTTATGAAGGCAAGAGCCCTAAAATTCAATCCATTAAGCGCGTTTCCACCCCGGGCCGCAGGATTTATAAAAAATCCGCAGAATTGCCGCGCGTTTTATCGGATATGGGTATAGCCATTGTTTCCACTTCGGCGGGAATCATGACCAATAAGACGGCTCGTAAAAGGCGTTTGGGCGGAGAAATTATTTGTGAAGTATATTAAACTATGTCTCGTATCGGTAAATTACCCATAACCATTCCGGATGGAGTGGAATGCAATCTCCAAGAAGGGAGTATGAACGTGAAAGGCCCTAAAGGCGCTTTGGATATTCATATTCCCAAATCAGCGATTGTTAACATTGACACTGCCGCGAAGCAAATTACGGTTGATGTTGCCAATAAAGAGGACGGCGAAGAGCGCGCGGTTTGGGGGTTGACACGCCAATTAATCGCAAATGCGGTGGCCGGTGTTGTGACTCCGTTTAGCAAGTCGTTGGAATTTGAAGGCGTGGGATTTCGCGTTGAAGTGCAGGACAAAAATGTAAAAATGGAAGTTGGATTTTCACATCCCGTGAACTATGAATTACCGGAAAGTGTTGAAGCCGCGGTTGATAAGAATACGCTTACTTTAATCGGTATCGATAAGCAATTGGTGGGAGAGACGGCCGCCAGGATTAGAAAAGTCCGCAAGCCGGAACCTTATAAAGGCAAAGGAATCCGTTATTCGGATGAGGTGATTATTCGTAAGGCGGGCAAGACGGCAGGTAAATAAAATTGTATATGAATAAGAATAAGGCAAAACAAGAGCAACGCGTACGACGCACGGCAAGAGTACGCGCCAAAGTAACCGGTACAAGCGAGAAACCACGTTTGGCAGTTTTTAGGTCGTTGAAGCACATAAGGGTACAGGTAATAGATGACCAGGCTCAAAAAACTTTGGTTTCGGCTTCAGATACGGAATTGAAAAACAAGAAAGGCACCAAGGTTGAACAGGCGCATGAATTGGGCAAGTTGGTTGCGGAGCGCGCCAAAGCGGCAAAAATTAACAAGGTTGTTTTTGACCGCAGGGATAAAAGGTATCATGGCAGAGTTAAAGCCGTGGCTGATGGTGCTCGCGAGGGAGGTTTAGATTTTTAAATAAATTATTATGACTGAAGAGGTAACAAAACAACAACCGCAAGAAGAAGCGGTTAAAGATAAGGCCAATACCCAAGCCGAAACAGACCAGCCCAAAGAGGCGGATAAAGCCCCTGAAAAACAGGATAAGACTTCGGATAGTAAAAAGGATCAAGGCCGCGGCGGTCAGTTTAAGGGCAAGCGCGGCGGCAAGGGCGGAAGGCCGGGCGGACGCGGCAGAGATCGCAGAGGGCCTAAACCCGATGTGCCGGCTGAATCGGATTATGAGGAAAAGAATATCGAGATTTCCCGCGTGACGCGCGTTACCAAAGGCGGTAAGCGTATGCGTTTTAGGGTTTTGGCCGTGATCGGCAATCATAAGGGACGTGTGGGTTTTGGCATGGCCAAGGGGGTGGATGTGCAGTCGGCCATGAGCAAAGCAACGAATCGCGCGCGCAAATCATTGCTTAACGTGCCGATCGTTAATGAAACAATTCCGCATCCGGTGCGTATAAAGCATGGCGCGGCCGAAATAGTTATGAAACCCGCTCCCAAAGGTACGGGTGTTAAAGCCGGTGGCGCGGTTCGTACCACTTTGGAGCTGGCCGGTATTCCCAATATTACAGCCAAGATTTTGGGAACTACAAATAAAGTGAGTAATGTTAAAGCAGTCTTCGAGGCTCTGTCCAGCTTGAAAGCTCCGGAAAAGAAACCTAAAGAAGAGGCAAAATCGCAAGCTGATACTAAAGAACAAGATCTTAAGAAATAGAATAGTTTTACGTCGAGCGTCGCTTCAACCTTTGCCAAGGCTTTGGTTGGCGGGCGTCCCAATCGTTCCAATTGATGACGTGGGACACCGGACGTTGGACGCGGGACATAATAAAAAAGTATGATTGAGAAACATAACCTACAACCGGCGGAAGGCGCCAGGACTACCGTAAAAAGAGTCGGGCGCGGCGATGCGTCGGGTAAAGGCAAAACCTCGGGGCGCGGCACAAAAGGCCAGCGCGCGCGTTCGGGCGGCCGTAACAAGCTTAAGCTTAAGGGGCTTAGGGAGATGTTTTTGGCTTTTCCCAAAAAACGTGGCTTTACATCAGGGCATTCGAAACCCGAAACCGTAACCACCGGAAAGCTCGTGGATAATTTTAAAGCCAATGAGGTTGTCAGTTTGGAGTCTTTGAAAAATAAGAAGTTGGTTTCCAAGTCAGCAAAAGCCGCCAAGGTGGTTTTGGGCGGAGAGGTTAGCCGGGCGCTTAATCTTAAAGGTGTTAAAGTTTCCGCAACAGCAAAAGACGCAATTGAAAAAGCCGGAGGCTCTATTGACTGATCGAACATCTCCGCCAGAGGCGGATGCGCCTATGGCGCAGAACTACGAACTATGAACTTTGAACATCTCCGCCAGAGGCGGATGTGCCCATGGCGCAGAACTACGAACTCTGAACTCTGAATAATGAACTTACCACTACGACCGAAGGTCGCCTGGGGTGATTGTGGGTTGGATGTACGGATTAGGAGATTGCTATTGCAAGTTTGGAGGCAAGGGACTTTGGGTCTATAATGGGAGTTGGTGGGAGTCGAAATTCATAATTTCTAATTCATAATTGAGATGATATGTGGGATAAATTACTAAGAGCTTGGAAAGTTAAAGAGGTGCGCAACGGGCTGTTGTTTGTGCTGGCCATGATGATTCTCTTCAGAATCACGGCGCATATTCCTTTGCCGGGTGTTGATTTGGTTGCGCTCAGGCAGTTTTTTGACGCGAATGAGGTTTTGGGGATGTTGAGTTTGTTTTCCGGAGGCACGATAAGTAATTTTTCCGTGGTGGCTCTTGGTGTGGCGCCTTACATTACATCGAGCATTATCTTTCAGTTGTTGGTGATGATCGTGCCAAAATTGGAAGAGATTCAGAAGGAAGGCGAGCAGGGGCAGAAGAAAATTCAAAAATGGACCAGATGGCTGACCGTGCCGCTTGCGGTGTTGCAGTCATTTGCTTTGATTTCATTATTGCGCCAGTCGCAGATGCAGATTTTGACCGATACTTCAATTTTTTACTTGGTGGCGCTTATTACGACCGTGACCGCGGGTACGATCTTTTTAATGTGGATGGGTGAACTTATCTCCGAGAAAAAAGTTGGCAACGGTATTTCCATGATGATTTTTGCCGGTATTTTGGCAAGCTTGCCGCAATCCGCGTCACAATTTTTCGCGACTTATGACTCTTCGCAGTGGTTGTCGGTGGCGGCTTATGTGGCTGTTGGCGTTTTAACCGTGGTGGGTGTTGTGTTTGTGAATGAGGCGGAGCGTAAGATTCCGGTG
>WJLP01000080.1 GCA_014728435.1 Candidatus Uhrbacteria bacterium | reverse complement strand
GCAATAACTTGCCCGCGCTTTACATAATCCCCCGCTTTAACAAACAATTTGGATGCGTGCGCGTAACGCGTCTTCATGCCATTGGGGTGCTCAAGCAAAACCTGCAAACCGTAACCGCCCGAATTCCAACCCGAAATCAACACCCTGCCGTCTTCAGACGCGTACAACGGCGATGTGTAATCTCCATCAATATCCAAACCAGTATGGCGCCAGCCGTAATACTGAGTAATTACTCTGCCGCTCGTGGGCCAAAGCAACTTGGTAGTAGGCGCGGCTTCAACCACGTCAGCCGGTTTGGATACGCTTACCGAAGATTGCGCCGGCGCGCTGTATTGCGTTACTCCCGGCTCACGCAGCCTGTCGCGGCTAACGGCGATAGTCCTCTCTTGCACAATGCGCGGCGGCTCGCCTCCCGGAATAATCAACTCCTTGCCTACCGGCACTATCTCATCTTTCAAGTCATTGGCTTGCATGATCTCTTCCAATTCACCGCCGTATTTATTGGCAATACCTCCCAAAGTATCCCCTGATTTAACCGCAACCAACACACCCGAAACTGGGAGGATCTTCAACTCATCACCCGGCCTGATATACTCGCGTTCCGACAAATTATTAGCCCATAAAATCGTGCCCACATCAATATCATGATCTCGCGCGATTGTACCTAAAGAATCACCCACTTGCACCGTATACGTCTCAACACCTTTACGTACCCTTTTAACCACATTTTGCTTTTCTTGCTTCTGCTGATCCATGGGTTTTAAAACCAAAGTACCCGGCATCTGCGGCACTGTCATGGACACGCCTTCTTCATTATCGGAATAATTAAAATCTATATGAGGAATTGCCTCAATCGTGCCCAACGCCAATCTCTGTGCTTCGGGCATGGTTTCATCAAAGCTGATATCTTCCTGCACTATTTCGGTTTCTCCATTTGTCATGATCGTATAAAGCAAACTTTGCTGACCCGCGTCATGCGCCAAAGCTTGTTGCGTTTGTAAATTGGCATACACGGTGCCGGTTGCGGCCAAAATCAATGAAAAATGAAATAAATATTTATTGGTTATCAAAAACAAAGCAAAACCCCTGGCCGGCAATGCCAACTTATTCACCTTAAGCCTGCCGATAACAGCCAAACCGTAAATCGGCAAAATTAAAAAACGCAAAACAATGCGCCCTATAGGCCTTACGGCTTCAAAAACGATTTTTACAAAAAAGTATTCAAGCCCTTTCTTGATGGCACGAATCAATCTTAAAACTTTTATACCAATTGCGGTCCAAAATGCTGATGGTGTTTTACTAGGAATAGAAACCCCCGTAAATAACGCACAATCTAGCTAAAAACCGTAAGTCTCGTAATTCAAATAGCCAAAAAATGTGTTAACTAAGCGAATAAATTAAATTTCGACTTTTATTTATTGCCAAAGCAAACTACCAAGCTCTATATTGCTTGTCAATCAAATTGTCCACTTTTATGTTTATCTACTGACATAATTGATAATTTTTAGCTTAATCTGGCAAAATTTCAAGCGCGCAAAAAGATAAATAATTTAGGCCGCGACAGCTACAACCTTGGGCTCTTCAACTGTTGCTTTATCTGATTCATTTTTCTTGTTTTTCGGATTTTCAATCGTATAAATCAAGGCTGACAACATTTTTTGAATGATCGTATTTGCCTCTACCAACTTATCCGCGTCTTCCTTAAATTCGGAAAACAAATCTCCGATCAATAAAAGATATGTCTCGCACTCATACGAATTATTCCTCGCATAATTTAGATGCTTCACAAATTCCGCTTTAGCCCACTTCCTCTGCCCCTGCGCTATTTGCACCGGCATGGAAAAAGCCATGCGCGTTAATTGTGATGTAAGTGCATACCTCTCCTCCTGCGGCAATTGCCGGCTAAGCGCATGCACTCCCTTGGCAAAATCATATGCTTGCTGCCAAACCACCAGATCGCGGAATGACATTTTTTTATATTCTTTTTTTGATGACGAATTGTTGTTGGACATATATGTAATAATATCTTGCGCGCTTGAAGCTTTGCGCAATGCTATGCATCGCACGTTTATCACGTTAATAACGTCGTCCTTAACTCGTTTCAGGACCTCATAAAACGATCACCTCCTTCCTTATGTCATCTAGCAAATCTCTTAATTCTGGATTTACTTTTTTAATTAAATTCAATTTCCACTCTCGATGCCATCTTTTTAATTGTTTTTCCCTTCTATTCGCCAAACAAGGACCATAAAAGCTTTCATAATAAACTATTTTTCCTACATTATACTTTTTAGAAAAACCATCATTTACCTTTAATTTATGCTCAGTAACCCTTCTCTGCAAATCATTGGTAACACCAACATATAGGGTCGAATTCCCCTTATTCATCATGATGTAAACCCAGCAGTATCTGTAATTGTATTCTTTGGTTGGTAACATAATAACCTTAGTTAGATCCTGAGGCGAGTTCAGGATGACGTTTATTTAAGTTAGTAATTCTCAGTTAAATCCTCCTGCCTATACTGCAACGACTCCGCCACATGATCAACTTCAATTGATTCGCAAGACGCTAGATCGGCTATGGTAATAGCGACGCGGAGCACCCGAAAGTAAGACCTCGCCGAAAGATGAAACTTATCCGTAGCTTGCTTCATCATCTTTTTCGCGGCCTCTGTTTGCTTAAAACTTTTTCTCACCTTATCACTCGGCAACTCCGCGTTGGTCATCACACCCGTCTGCTTGGCTCTCGCCGATTGCCTGTCGCGCGCCGATTGAACTCTTTCCCGCACCGACTTGGATGATTCACCCGATTCCAAACGCATCAAGTGCTCGGTGGGCACGCGCGGCACACTGACTTTTAAATCTATCCTGTCCATCAACGGCCCGCTCACTCGCCTTCCATATTTTGTAACCTGTTGCGGTGTACATGAGCACCCTCTTTCCAAATCACCAAAATATCCGCATGGGCATGGATTCATGGCCGCCACCAAAGTAAACCTCGCCGGATATGTCACACTCCCCCGCGCTCGCGAAACCGAGACCATGCCATCCTCAAGCGGTTGGCGTAAATTCTCCAATACCTGCCGCGAAAATTCCGGAAACTCATCAAGAAACAACACGCCTCGATGCGCCAATGAAATCTCGCCCGGTTTGGGCACCGTGCCGCCGCCAACCAATGCCGCGCCGCTTGCTGTGTGATGCGGAGTTCTAAACGGACGCATTTTACAAATCCCATCCCTGGGCAACACGCCGGCCACCGAATGTATCCTTGTTACCTCCAAAGCCTCATCGCGCGTAAGCCTGGGCATGATGCCCGCGAAAGCGCGCGCCAGCATGGTTTTTCCGGACCCCGGCGGCCCGGTTAGCAAAACATTGTGCCCGCCCGCGGCCGCAATCTCCAAAGCCCGCTTGGTCTGTTCCTGCCCGCGCACGCCGGCAAAATCCATAGCTGTCAGCACTTCCAACTCATCCTCAAATCGCACCGTTTCATGCGGTTGCAATAACTCATAACCGCTTAAATGATCCACCACTTCTCTAAGCGTACGCGCCGGATACACTTGAACACCTTCAACCAATGCCGCCTCCCTGGCATTTGCCGCCGGTAAAACCAAAGCAAGCGACTCATGCCCGGCCGCGTACAGCGCCGATGACAAAGCCCCATGCACCGGCCGCAAGTCTCCATTTAATGCCAGCTCGCCAACTAAAACCGGCCAACCGTCTCTGGGTTCCTCCAACCCGCGCTCACGTGCCATAAGCGCGATGGCAATCGGCAAATCATACCCCGAACCCGCCTTGCGCAAATCAGCCGGCGCCAAATTCACCGTAACCCTGGGCCTGCCTATGGGCCTGCCAATACTTTTTAACGCACTTCTAACCCTCTCCTTAGCCTCTTGCACGGCCGCGTCCGGCAAACCCACCACATGAAAAGCAGGCTTGCCAAAACTCATGTCAGCTTCGACATCCACACCTTGAGCCTCAAGGCCGATTATTGCTGTGGTTGGGATAATTTTCATAAATAGATCAAAGTTTATCAAGTAGCAAGTTCATCAAGAGCTACGAATTGACTTGATTAGCCCGGAAGTAATCCTGGAGACTAAAACTGTTTGATTGTAGATAGTATTAAATTGAAATTCATCAATAAAATCGGAATCAAGTGCAACATACAGCATCGAACGCACTTCACCGCATGAGCCTTTGGAAAAAAAAGAAACTGTGCAAACTCTTTATTCGTTCTTCGTTCATATCCTTCAGCGATATTATTCATAATGGATAAAACGGCACGAAATAATTGCCTACGAAAATCATAATCATTTAAATCTTTAAACTGTTTAAAAACCATACTTACCAGAACTCTTGATTCTTGCCATGCCTTAATATCTTCAAATCTTATAAACTGCATAACTCTTGATATACTTTAATCTTGATAAACTTGTTACTAAAAAAGAAGCCCTTTGGCTTCGTCACCGCACCTTAGTTACATCGTAACAAGTTTGTTCAAATCCGCAAGTGCTTTGACAATCCACAAAAACCATCGCACTAACAGCAAAGCATATCAAGAAAAATCCGTGTCAGTAATATTTAACAATCCCCAACCACTCAACAAACTTCCAGCTTACAGCTATAAGCCAGAGGTTAGAGGCTGGTAGCTAGCAGTTTTCTCATAATAATAATGCGAAGCTACAAAGCCAATAATCCCCAATGTAATCGCGATATCCGCAATATTAATTATTGATGTATTAAATAAAAGTATCCAGTCAAAAACAAAACCATTTACTACGCGATCGATAAAATTACCCAACGCTCCGCCCGCCACATAGCCCAGCGCAAGCACCTCCCAAAATCTGTTAGCCTTATAGGCATTTCGTATTCCATAAATCAAAACCGCCAACGCAACAACCGTCAGCACGATAATTTCTTGGTATCCAATCGGAAAATTTCCAATCAAACCGTAATTCTTATGCTTTGTAATCGCCAACGCACCCGGAATCAATTCCATTGCCGTAATCCAATCCCAACGCACCGCATACTTAAAAAACAAGTCAATGATAACCGTATCTATCACAGCCGCCCCCAAAAACACCGGCATCTTTAACCTTATATTCATGATTCTAACTATAAACTTTTAACTTATACTGTACAAGTCCGACACACCTGACTTCAACAAACATTACAAAAACGCCCCAACGGGACGTCTCTGCAATAAAATGATGTTCGTTTATTTAATGCAAATCCTTAAATCAAGCTAATCAAAATCACATTTCCTGCGTCAAAACTTTCTTGCAAGCAATGCAACTCGATGAAGCCGGACGAGCCTCAAGTCTCTTGTCCTGAATTTCACTTCCGCAATACTTGCAAATTCCGTATTTTCCTTCTTCCAAAGCTTTAAGCGCCTTGTTCACGTCTTTCAATTCGGATTGCATGCGAGCTTCAATCGAAACAATGTCCGCGTATTCGGTAATTTCCGCCGCATTATCTTCGTCCGAATTGGATCCGCTCTCGGGATATTCCGCATCCAATTTATTGGGATCCTTCGATCCCAATTCCGCCAACTCATGCTCAAGCTTTTCCTTTTCCTCTAAAAGACGTTCTTTAAAATGGTCTAATTGTTGGGTATCCATATACATTAATATAGCAAATTAAGTTTAAGAAAGTATATATCAAGTCCCTCAAAAGGGCAACATGGCGATTGATCCTTTTATAAAATAAAAGATAAGAAGTACGTAAACTTAGCAATAAAAAAAGACTCGACAAGTGCCGAGATATTAAAAATAGAGCTGGTAGGCCATCATGCCCAAAACAAACGCCGTGCCCAATACCGTCAAACGTAAAATCAAATCGTTAGGCTTAACCATGAATTGATGTACAAAACCCGCAAAAGTCACACTCACTAAAATACAAGACAAATAGCAGATAATGCCATCGAACATATCTACTGACAATACGCAATATATTACCCAATTAATGAAGCCCATCATTAAACCCGCCGCATTCATCAGTGTAAAATCACCACCGACCTCATTCTGCGGCCTGACGCTTTTTAGCCAAACAAATTGCTCGGGATATAAAGAAGGGCGATCCTCCTGCATTTTCCCTCCTTATAATCAACATAGCCCATTGCATCAAGTTCATCAAGTCTCTTCGACTCTTCTGTATAAAAATAATAAATTTTGATTCTTAGCGATATTTGACATTGTTGCTATATATTATATGTTATGTAATAAGTAATATATGATCCATGCTATACGCTCCGTGATACATGATACGTGATATGCCCGACATAAACGAAATTTTAAAAATCTCCCAAGACCTCATCCGTATCAAATCCACCAAAGACCGCCCGCAAGACATTGGCCTCTGTTTGGATTACGCTGAAAAATGCCTCAAAGACACCAGCTTAACAATTAAACGTTTTGAATCAAACGGAGTTCCCAGCCTCGTCGCGACCAAGTCCGGCACCAAAGCTCCCAAGATTTTCTTAAATGGCCACTTAGACGTCATCGAAGCACATGACAAGCAATTCGAGCCGAAAATCGAAGACGGCAAACTGATTGCGCGCGGCGCTTCGGATATGAAAAGCGCTGTGGCAATAATGTTGGTTTTAATGAAAGAACTTCACACCACGCACGACATCGGCCTCATGCTCGTGGGCGACGAAGAATCCGGCGGTTTCAACGGCACCAAATACTTGCTCGACCAAGGCTATACCTGCCAAGCCGCGATTATTCCCGACGGCGGAACCGCAATCCAAAACATTATGCATAAAGCCAAAGGTGCCATGTGGGTTGAACTTACTGCCACGGGTCAAGCCGCACACGCATCGCGCCCCTGGCAAGGCGAAAACGCAATCAATAAACTCCTGCTCGCCATCGATCGCGTGCACAACCTTTTCCTCAACCCCACCAAACACAGTGATGACCACTGGGCTACCACCTGCAACATCGGCAACATCCGCGGCGGCGACTCGGCTAACGTGGTGCCAAGCCATGCCGTAGCTGTCTGCGATATTCGCCATATTGAAAATGACAATCAGCAAAGCATTTTGCGGCGTATTCAAAACTCACTCCCCGATGGAGTTACCGCCAAACAAACCGTGGAGGTAGAATCCCTTTTCGTAAAAGACGATGATCCCTACCTTATCGCCTACCAAGAAGCTATCCGTTCAATCGGCCGTGAACCACGCCTTTGCCTAGATCACGGTGCCTCCGATGCCCGCTTTTTCGGGGCACGCGGCATACCTACTCTGATCTCCGTCCCGGACAGCGGCGGCAACCACACCGAAAACGAATGGGTCAGCATCAATGCCCTGGAAGATTTTGCAAAAATGCTAAAATATTTCCTAAACAAAATCACGAAATAATCGTAAAACGCGAGCACGACGTATCTCTATTTGTTGTACGGCATATCTTTGTCGTACAAATGTTTGGTAAGATTTATATTTTATAGCGCACCTAAAATTCATCGAGTTTAAAAAACTGATATTCTTCAAAATTTTACAATTTGTCAACCTCCAAACAAACAACCCAATTATACATATTTCGCTAATTTTAGTAAAAACAGTAATAGGAAATTCGATTTGTAATGCGACTCTTGACAAAACTTTATATCCATGATAGGGTCATACGTCGGGTTGAGAGAACCCGCCAAAAACGTGGTGCAGGTCGTCTCGCAGCGGCCAGAGTACGTTCAACACTTCCATGACAAACGGTTAGCGATTGCGCACCGGGAAGATGATGGCCGGATTCACCGGCAAGGTAGCGGGGCAAACTCACTGATGTAAGGGGAATAACAACCAGCGAGGAGGTGACCCCAAAACAACCAATGAGCCCGCCGCTACCACTGCGAACCTTTCTTAGCTCGAGAGACCCTTATCTCGAGCTTCCACACAAACTATCGAGTCTCTCTATAAGTTGTGCGGGAGAAATCCTAAAAACGCGGTGCAGGCCGTTGCAGCGGCCAGAGCACAATCGGATCTTACTTCGCTGGAGTTGATCGTTAACACCCGCTATTAGCGGCTCAAAAAACGATTACTTAACAGTCGACGGAACGGTCATGGCGAGAGCGCTCTTGCTCTCGTAAGTTTAGCACACACCAAGGCGCCTTGTGATGCTAAACACTGCAAAGAAGAGTCATGTTAGTGGCGCGCAGCCGCTATCTACGGGATAACAATCGTTTGGGATGCCTACGGCGTAACCGTACCCAACGATGCAGGCCCAAAAAGGTCAGAAATCCAGTCTCGCTCTGTGGCAAGAGCTAGGTCTGCGGGTCGAAGAACACCCTAAGGACAAGACGTTTTCTGACAAGTCGCAACCTCGTTATCGAGCTCATGATCGATAGCCTAACCGCGGCACTGCGCAACCAAACCTATTCCGCTCGAGGCAAGTTTGTCTCGAGCTTTCTCACAAGTAGTCAAAAACTCAACTTCTCGTAAGGAGCAAAAAGATGGAAAAATACAGGCTGATCTGGGAGACGGAAACCCGGGAAACTGTTTACGAAGAATCATATGGTGGAGCGTACGATATTGATAGCTTCACTAGAAAAAAAATCCTTTGGGAGGGTTGCCTCGAAAAGGTTCCTACGCTTAGTTATTTTAAAGAAAACGATATTGTTACAGATGAAATGCTTGAAGATATGATTCCTGAAGGTATTTGCAATACTTGTGACAGTCTTGAATTGCAAGTATGGAAAAAAAGTTATTGGAACCATATTTGTTGTCTCAATTTCTAATTTCCCGAGAAAGCCACTCTTTCTCGGGCTTTCTCATGTCATCTCCTAATTCGCCTTTGAGGGGTGGCTGGAGCAGGCGGCTTCGGTGCAAGTTTCACAATCCGGCGGATAAATGGCCAGGGAGATCGCGAAATGAACCTGCTCCAGATCTTC
>WJLP01000079.1 GCA_014728435.1 Candidatus Uhrbacteria bacterium | reverse complement strand
GGCTACATCAGCTTCGAGGTCAAAGACGCGTGTTACGCCGTCAGGCAATAGGTAAGGACTGTCGAAGACCAAGACAATCTGGCCCTTTTCATTGACTGCATCGGCTGTAGCGACTTTGGTGGTGCCTTGGTAAAGGTTAAAGTCACTCAAATCCGAGTCATCAACGCCGCCGCCTTGGTACAAGGCTACGCGATGGACATAGATATCATTGGTGCTGGCAGTTAGTTTGAAGCTCGAGATGCGAGCATCTTGTTGGCCGATGACCGGGTTAGCCGGAGTCGGGCCAGCTTGGATGGTAAGCGTGCCGGCTTCTGCGGTACCGACAACAAAGACGTTGCCGCGAACCGGGAAACTGCCACCTACCGTACCTGAACCGGAGAGAACGACCGAAGCGGCGTCCATGATTTCAAAAGCATGGTTACCACCGGTGGTGATTGCTCCGCCTACGAAGTCAGCATACACGTAGTATGACTTCATGCCATTGGCCGGGATGGTTTGATCCAAGCTGTTGAATTCGACTTTGTTGGTGGTGGAGTTAACCGAGCGACCCGTGGTGAGACGGTTTCCGTCCATGTCATAAAGATAGACATTGGCGAAATCGCTGGTTTGACCAACGCCAACGCGGTGGAAGTGCAAGCCTTCGAGCATAGCGTCAGCATTGCCGGCTTGGACGTTAACTTTGACCATGGGTACGCCCATAGCGTTCTTGGGAACAGTAGCGCCGGCCGGGGTGTCGGAAGCCAAGGAGACGGTTACGTCGCCGCTGACAGCCTGTGAACCCGGGCAAGCTACGTTCCAGAAATTGCCAGGTTCAGCGCCGGTTACGTTGGCACCATCACTGTAAGTGATAGTTGTTTCAACGGCGTTGATCATGTTCCAGTTGTTGGCGTTAAATGCCGCGTCATCCGCAATCATACGCTTCATGCCATCCCAAACAACGTAAACATTGTCATCACCCGCATAGGTGATAAGTTGTCCGTTCGGGTGGACATTGGAGGAGATTGAGGAGCCGACTTCATAGTTTACAAAGAAACTATCAGGTACATCGACAACGCGGGTTGCCCATGCGTCGCCCCAGAGTGCTTTGGCTATTGCTTCGGATTCAATCCAATGCAATGTACCGCATTCTGTTACGGCATAGGTCTTGGGATCGGTGGTGATCTTCACGAGCTTGGTGCCCGGGCGAAGAGTTACGTTACCGCCGATTTGAATGGCTGCGAGTTCTGCATCCGTGATGGTTACAACGGACGAGAAATCGTTAAACCATGAGAAGTATGTCTTCTCGTTGGGGAATACATAGCGTTTGCCGTCTGTGTGATAATAATAGACAGCAGGGCCGGAAGCCTTAACCAAGTCGCCAGCAGAAAGAGTGGCGGCCTGGGCGGTTACCGGGAACGCTAATGCGCCTGCTCCGACGGACCAAAGAATGGTGACGAAGGAGACAAACGTTGAAAAAGCTTTTCTCATCATAAGAATCCTAGTGGATTTGCTTTATGGACAGTTAGTTCTGTCCTGGTTACGGAAAATATCCATATGAATAATCTTCCGCTTGTGATTAATGAAGAGTTCTGGCACATTCCTCCGATGATTATCGGAGTCGACCTTTTGAGAATGGCCGTGGCGAGGATTTTGTGTCGCCGGGCGTCGGAGTTCGAGATCTCTGCTGGATTGTGTCGCGTCGTTCGCAAACGACGTGATGGAGACCCCGCATGAATCGCTTTCAAGGCGGATGCCGAGTTAGAGAAACATACGATTCCCCCGCCCGTCAGGACATCCGTCACTTTTGACAGATACCCTGCTTTACGGGAGAAGCCTTCTTAATTAAATAATTATGGGTTAAGGATTAAGGATGAATCGCGTTTAACGCGATAAAGGATTAAAGATTAATGATTAGGGATAGGTGATTAAGGATTAGTTTTAAATTGCTCGGTGTCGGTTTCTTCGGTGCTGGTGGATTCTTGTGTTGACAGCTCTTGGGATTCCGCTTCGGTTTGCGTTTCTTCTTCGGTGGTTTCTTTGGGATTTGCTTCGGGTTCTTGCTCGGGTTCAACTTGAGTTTCTTGTTGATTTTTAAGAGCCTCTTCTTCTTTTTTGGCGGCATCTTCTTCTACGGTTTTTTGGGCGGCAAATGCTTTTTGCGTGCCGTCTTTAACTTTTTCCACGGCTTCGTCCAAGTTCTTTTCGGCCGCCAGCTTATCGGCTTCGCTTAAAGATTTAACGGCTTCGTCCAATTGTTTTTGCGGATCTTCATTGGTTGGATCTTCTTCGGTCGGTGTGTCAGCGGATTCGGATTGTTCTTGGTTTTGAGGTTCATCGGAAGATTCTTCCTCGTTGCTTTGACTTTCCATCTCCGCGGCCGGCGTACTTGAAGCGCCGGTTTCCAGAGCCGGAGTTGAGGTGGAGCTTTGCGTACTCGGAGTATCGGGAGTGGTCGTGCCGGCGCCGGCAAAAAGACCCGTGGATTCGGATACGGTTTTGGTTACTTTTTCGCTATGAGTTTTCAAGA
Organism: Candidatus Uhrbacteria bacterium; assembly: GCA_014728435.1. Classification (GTDB taxonomy): domain Bacteria; phylum Patescibacteriota; class Patescibacteriia; order 2-12-FULL-60-25; family 2-12-FULL-60-25; genus MWCR01. Next base: position 7,488 of record WJLP01000079.1, on the reverse strand, counting down.
CCAGCAACAGTTCTTCTTCGGTAACGGTTTCGGAGTCTTCGGCATGCGCTTTCACTAAAACTTCGATAGCTTTAACCGATGTATCGGATGCCGCGGCCTGTGCTTCGGAAAGCTTGATGCGTTCTTTGGCGGTTAGCTGATTTTTGGATTCTTGCAAATCGGAGATTACGGCGCCGGAGTTTTCATCGACGAGTTTTGCGGCTTCTTTCGCTTTATCCGGGGTGGATGAGTTTTCAACTTCAGCGAGCTGGTTTTTGATTGTATCCATGTCCCGCTTTAAAGCTTCGGCGGCTTGCTGTACGCGGTCTGACTTATCGGGCAAGGGGCTGGCCAATACTTGCTTCATTTCATCCACGCGGCGTTTGGTGAATTCGGTTTTGAGCTTGACGCGCTCGTCCGGCTCTGAAACCAAAGCGATGCGAGCTTGTTCGGTAACAAGTTTGATGCTATAGAGAAAATCACCCGGCAAAGCCCGTTCGGAAGCCGAGACCGAAAAAAAGGAGCCGCCAAAGAGAACGGTTATTACGGCCATGGAAATGGCAACCGGCGCGCGCATCCATTTAAATGAAACTACCGGAACAAAAATTTGGACTATTTTATTAATAAAAGATTGGCCTTCGAGCTTGGCGGGTTGGGAATTTTTAACCTGCATGAGCAGAGTTTCGCGAGTTTGTTTAACCCAAAGCTCATCAGGCTTCATTTGCCCGGCGGCAGACCTGATGTTTCTGGTTCGCTTAAATAGTTGATAACTACTCATGATAAGTTTTTACTTTTGCTCTTTCAGGGCCTTCATGCCGCGGTAATAGATGACGCGGACATTACCCGTGCTTTTGCCGAGGATGGCGGCGATATCGGCAAAGCTCAGTCCGTCGATTAGCCGCAAGGCCAAGACATCGCGGTAGGAATCTTTGAGCTTGTCCAATTGGTTGAGCACGAGCGAGAGTTCGGTGCGGGCCTCCATGTAAGATCGGCCGTAAGTTTCCTCTTGTACTGTATTAGACGTTACATCGGCTTCAAACGTTACAAGCTCCAGAGATTCATCGGTTTTACGGTTACGGTAAAAGTCGGCAATTAGGTTGCGCGCGATTTGGTAGAGGTAGGCGCGTACGCTTTTAACTTTCTTTTGCGACTGTAAATGCTGCCAAAATTTGGTAAATGTTTCAGCCGTAATGTCCTCGGCATCTTGGCGGCGGGGCAATTTTAAAATTACGAACCGGTAAATGGCCGTTACATATCGATCATATATTTTCGCAAACGCTTCCGGATCCTGTTTGACCTGAACCCGGTATAGCAGATAGCGATCCATGAGTTCGGTCATGAGTAAAATGATGATGAGAAAAGCTGAGCAATTTGCTCAATTAACATAAAAGGTAAGTATAAGATTGCCAGAAAAACGTAAATTTGTCGATACCTGCGGGATAATCAATAACCAACAAAGCAATCATCAATAAATCACCTACTTTTTAATAACCAAATAATCATAAGATTGGTTGTTAATCGAGACAGGATTATTGATGATTGGAGCTTGGTGATTGGTGGTTATCAACATATTGTCTAATATAGTGTTGACAAAGTATGGATGGATTGGCATAATCAAAAGTGACGATTTATGCCGGAGTTAGTTAAGAAAACAGATTTACCGATCCGCTTATATGTTTCAGAGGCGGCTAAGCTTTTTGGCGTTTCAGACAGAACCATTAGGCGAGCAATCTCCCGCCGCGAAATCCGCTACATCATCGTCCGCAACCGTTATCAAATCCACTTTGAGTCCATGTTGAATTGGTCGCAACAAAAACCAAGACTGCAAAAAAAACGCGACCAAATCGGCCTGGGCCAATGGGTACAAAAATGGAAAATCACAAATCCAAAATTTTCACCACGACCACCCTCCCGGGCAAAAGCCTCGGAGCGAAAATAATCAAATTCCAAAAACACCCCTGCGTTTTATAACTCCGGGGCACGTGTAAGATACAAACTAAAAGCCTTTTCACCACAACATGCCGCTTTGCGCCTCGCCAAGAGCTGAGCGATACAACAAAATCCAAATCAATTTAAAATACAAGATACAAATCGCGCCACACGGCGGGATTCCGCAACTCTACATTTTGCCAAAAACACTGCGGGACGGATCTCAAAAATCAGATTATAAATGTTTAAAATTTGAATATTGAGATTTAATAATCATTGGTTCGTTGAATTTTGCAACGACAATAATAAAACCCTCGAGCGCGTTTCGGGGGTTTTGTTTAGATCGGTGTTTTCGTAATTATTTGATGCTATTTAGGATTATTGTTTGAAGTTTGTCAGGGCTATGCGAGACAATTTGTTGACGAGTTAATCCGAGTATATTTGTTCCAAGTCTTTGAGGTGCTTATCCCAAGTAAACTTGCTGACGGCCGCTTCTTTACCCGCGTCGCCCAGCTCAAAACGCTGTTCGCCGGTAAACTGCTCCATTTGGCGCAATGCTTCGATCCAAGCTTCCATGGATTGGGGCTCGGCAAGGAAACCGTTAATACCGTCTTTTACGAGTTCGGGAATGCCGCCTATGTTTGACCCGATAACAGGTACTCCGGAGGCCATGGCCTCGAGGATGGTGAGCGGAGCGTTTTCATAGACTACGGACGGCAAGCATAGAGCCTTGGCTCGGCCGCGGAGTTCACTCAGCTCTTTGCCGGTTTGAAAACCCAAAAAGTTTACACGCCCCGGCGCGACTTGGCTCGCGAGCTGTTCAAGCTTGGCGCGTTCAGGGCCCTCGCCGATGATGTCGAGTTTTACGGACGGCACGCGGCCGGCGGCGCGAACAAGAGTTTCGATGCCTTTTTCAGGCGACAGGCGGCCGATAAAAATGTAATTACCCAGCCCTCTTCTAGATGATGTTGACTCCGGGATTTCAATCGGGTTGGGCAAATAGACGAGCTTACCCGGCGGCTCGCCCCAGTCTTGCATTTTATTTTTGATAAAAACGGACGGGCAGATGAATGACTTAACGGTACGCTCGTAAGCTTGGGTAATTTTGGTGCAGCTCATTTCAGCGGCCGCCAAAATGTTTGGCGCGAGCCCAGGGAATAAACAGCGGTGGATGATGGCATTGTAATATTTACCTCCCTTACAGCGCTCGCAAACAGAACCTTGGGTGTACATTTTGTAATTGGGGCAGGCAAGTTTGTAATCATGTAAAGTTTGCACGCAAGGGGTTTTTGAAGCGCGGATGGCCGAGAGGATGCTCGCGGATAAATGATGGTAGATATTGTGCAGGTGAATGATATCCGGTTTGACTTCGGCGATTTGAGCCGCGAGAGATTTTTTCGCTTCTCTGTTGTAGAGAAAGTTTAAAGCCTTAACCGCGTCTTTGCTTATCCCCTCTTTGCGGTCGTAATTGTAGCGTGTAACAAAATAATCGCTGTCGCGGGATTGCAGGTTGCGCGGTGATTTGGTGGAAAAGGCATGCACTTCATGACCGCGATCTTTAAGCCGGCGCGACAGTTCGTGCATGTAAATCTCGGCGCCGCCGCGCAGGTCGAAGAATTTATTTACTTGGAGGATTTTCATACTTACTTCGCATATCGAATTACTTTTCGATGCTCTGTGGGGTCGGGTCGCGACCCGACCTTAGCCATGATTTTTCATTAAAGAGTTATACAGCTTAACATGCTCTTCGGTCATTTTGTCGATGGAATATTTGGTAAAATCAGCGGAGGCCAGGTTTTGCGCGCGCGCCACGGCTTGAGACGAGTTGTCCAGGCAGTCTTCGATGGCTTGGGTGAGGCTCGCGACATTGCCCGGCGCTGACATTTTGACGCTATCAGCAAACAGTTCGCGCATAACGGGAATGTCGGAAACTATCATGGGTATGCCGGCAACCGCGGCTTCGACCGCGACCAAGCCAAAGCCTTCCCAAGCCGACGGCATGATAAAGAGATCATGCTCCGCGTAAATATGATGCATGTCTTTGGCAATTCCTTGCCAATAAATACGCGGCAGAATGCCCAGCGAGTCGGCCATATATTTAAGTTCGTGCTCCATGGAGCCCTGGCCGTAAATTGCCAATTCCCAGCTTCCGCGCACATTGGCAAGCGCGTGCAAGAGAATATCAGGATTTTTTTGAGGTTCCAGCCGGCCGACGAAAAGCAATTTGGGCACATCGTGAAACGGACGGTTGATGCGGCGTTTAATTTTTGAGACTTCCACGCCATTTTGTATGGTAGTGATTTTTTGTGGCTTGACTTTTAGCGTGTTCTCCAAAAAGCCCGCCACATCATCCGAGATGGCGATGTAGCGCGCGGTCAGAGTTTTGGTGAGGCGCATGACCCAAACACCGAGGCGCCCGTATTCCATTTTGACGTTATGCAATGTGGTGACGATTGGGCCGCACTTGGCGAGACGAGCGGAGAAGCGCCCCCAGATATCGGCCGCCAGCAGATGCGTGTGCACTATATCGGGCGAGAGATCTTGCAGATGCCTTTTAAGTTTGCAGATGTTTATAAAGCGGCTAAAAATACCGCGGCGTTCGATGAGGGTGTAGGCAATATTTTTTTCTTGTAAAAGATTTTCCAAAGCTCCGCCGCGCACATTGGCAAAGATATGCGCCTCAAAGCCGTGCTCGGGCAAGCGCTCCGATAGTTGCATAACCAGCCTTTCAGCGCCGCCGCCGGCTTGAAGCGTGGGCAAGATGTAGGCCACGAGTTTGTCTTTAAGCTGTGGATGGCACTCCATAACCCAAGCTTGCGCGCGGTTGCGAGGGGCGAGCATGGCAAGTAAGCCGTCGAGCGTGTCGAGCAGGTGAAATTTAGAATTGCGCTTGGAGTTTTGCTTGGAGTTTTGCTTGAGGCGGCGCGCGAGCGGGCCGGCCGCATTAGCCGAGCTGTAAACGCGCAGTTTGCTTTTGCGTATAAGTTCGAGCAGATTGTTGTATGGTCTCTTGCCCGCGCCTTGGGCTTTAATAAGGATAAACCCATGGCGTTTGGCCGCGGCACGCATGGCTATAAGCGCTTCTTCGGCTTCAACCGTATCCGCGGGAAGATTAGGGTTGATAATGATGTCGAATTTTTCGGTTTGCTCTTCGGATAAGCGCAGGGTTTTGCAATTGATTTCGACGCCCAACTCTTTGGCGCGGGCTTGGCAATTTTTAGCATTTGTTTCAGACGCGTGAAGATTGACAACCGAAAAACCCAAAGCGGCAATAGGCAATGCGTAGCTGGCGGTTTCATCGCCCGTAATCAAGATTTGCGGGGCATGTTGCGGGTGTTTATCCGCGTAAAGCGTGATTCGTTCGATTAAAAGATCCAAACCGCGCAATCCGGCAGGTACGCGATGCAATGAAGTGGTGAAATGCTGAGGTTGGTTGGGTTTCATAATCAAGACACGCCAAACAGATATTTGTCTTTTTGTTTGCTTTTTTCGCGCCGGTAATACATTTCCGTAGTTGCGAGCATCAGCCCGATGGGGAGCCAGAGATGGCTGGTCCAGTAGGCTGTATTGAACAGTTGATAGATGACGGCGCCCGAGGCGGACGCGGTCAGGATGAAGCAAACGATTCGCGGATTGCCGTTTAGGCTTTGCAAGCGGAGCCAGGCATATTTACCGGCCATAAACAACACCAGCCCGTATGCGGCAAGGCCCAGCAAGCCCACTTCGGCCATGAGTTTTTGGATAAAGCCATGCGCTTCAAGCGGAGCGCCGAATTCGATAAGGAAGACACGCGCGTTGCCCACTCGCCAAATATATGTACCCGCGCCGCTGCCGATTATTGGATGTTCCACAAACGCCGTCCAAGCGATTTCGGTGAGCATCCATCTGGTGGAATTGGAGCTTTGCGCGGTGGGTGAAAAACTGAATTGGATTTGATAGAGGACGAGCGGAATCATGATGATGACAAAGCCGAGGAGTATGCCCGCGTATTTTTTTAGGATGGGGCGCCAAACGGTGGTCAGTAAAAAACCGGCTTGAAAGATAAAGACAATCCACGCACTGCGCGCAAAGGTGAGTAAACCGGCCAAAACTTGCGCGGCCGTGGCTATGATGAGAAAGGTGCGCATGCGTGATTTTTTAGCGAGGTATGACAAAGCCAGAGTCGCGGGGGCGGTGAGCATTAACAGTTCGGCAAGAAGATTGTGGTTATCGCCGATTAGACTGATGCCGAAAAGAGGGATGGGATGTGCGCGCCTAATCGCCCAAGCGTATGGCTCGACATCGAGCAGTGAGACGTAAGCGTTTAAGGCGGCCAAAGCGCCAACCACGGTAAGCACGCCCAGCACGGCGCGCAGACGGCGCTCGGAGCGAATCAGGTTGGCCGGCAAAGCGATGAATGCAACGTAGCAGAAGATAATGGGGCGCAAAACGAATTTACCGACAAGTACCGGATCCGGGCCGTAAGAGCTGAACAGGGAAATAAAATGCGCGCCGGCCAGCGCGGCATATGATTTCCAGATTGGCATAACGGGGCGCCAGTTAACATCACGGCGCTTAAACCAAAGCAGAATGACTTTAATGGCCCAAGCCGTGATTACGCCCATAAACAGGATGTCACCCAGAAAGATGTCGATAGACCCGCCAAAAGCGCGTTCACCGATGTTTAACGAACCCGTATCGAGTGAGACCGTGAGGCCCAGAAATAGCGAAAAAAAGACGGCCAGGTAAAAACTTGTGTAGGTGGCGCGGTAGGAAAAGATGAGCAGAATAATGCCAATGGTGATGGCAATGGGTCCAAACGGCACGCCAAAAACCACCAGAATAGTACCTACGAATAACAATAGAAAAACTCCCCAAGATAAAATCGGCCAATCTTGCGGTATTTCTTGTGCGCTATTGCGCTTGATTTGGTGATTACCCTCCATGATGCGGTGATAAGCGAAAAGCTTGATAGACTTTAAGCTTGACCTACTTATTATATCACATGTCGGGTTGCTAAAAAAATGCGTAATTAAGGCAAATTTTGCGCTTTTGAGGATACAGAGCCAAAAAATGGACTGTCATACCTTGACAAATCGCTCAGTTTAGTATAAGAAGCTCTTATCTGTGCGCACTCATGCGTACCGAATAGCTCGGACTTTCACACGCGCGAAAAGCGCAATGTTGACACCCAATGGAGGAGAAGAGGATGAAAACGCGTACGATCTTGGGAGGTTTGTTGTTGGCCGGTCTTTCCGTTTCGGTATTCGCCTCTTGCGGAGGCATGAACGATCCGGGCGAGGAGCCGGTGAGCAAGCGTCAGCAAGCCCTTTGCCCGACAAGCGGTTACTGCACGCCCGAGCAATCCGAAATTGGCGACACTTGCTACAACGACGCCTCGCAAGAGGTGTATCAATGTTATAAGTGTCTCTACGTTCGTAAGGATTCAATTCCGCTCATCGAAGCGGAATATCCCATGTTCGATATGTGCGACGATCAGGATGCGAGCGTGGACGGCGGTACCGCCGGTACGGCCGGAACCGCAGGAAGTGGAGGCTCGGGTGGAACTGCCGGAACCGCAGGCACTGCGGGAACGGCGGG
>WJLP01000078.1 GCA_014728435.1 Candidatus Uhrbacteria bacterium | reverse complement strand
TTTCATCACTATCACAAGAAGTGGCTGCCTAATTTATTGCGGGAATTCGAGGCTCGCTGGAACGCTCCGAAAATGTTCGAAAATCCGCTTAACTATCTGCAAATATGCTTAGTGGTTGTTCCAAGTCGTTGACAAAAGCCGTTGGCTCAACACTTGCCAGCTTTTTTAATATATGGTAGCCTCACAAACAATCTGTCCCCGCTTGTAGGGACGTAAGTTTTTCAAATCATGCCGGAGAAAAAAAATAATCAAAATACTATCAGCATCAAAGGCGCCAGGGTGCACAATTTGAAGAATGTATCCATTGATTTGCCTAAAAATAAGCTAATTATTACTACGGGTTTATCCGGATCCGGAAAATCATCTTTGGCTTTTGACACGGTCCACGCTGAAGGCCAGCGCAGATATATGGAGAGTTTGTCGAGTTACGCGCGGCAGTTTTTAGAGTTGCAGGACAAGCCGGATGTGGATGAAATTCAGGGCTTATCGCCCACGGTGGCAATAGACCAAAAATCATCTTCGCATAATCCAAGGTCAACAGTGGGTACGGTTACGGAGATCTATGATTTTTTGCGGTTATTGTATGCCAGAGCAGGCAGGGTGCATTGTCCGGAGTGCGGTCAGGCGGTGAGCAAGCAGACCATGGAGGAAATCGGTGAAAAGATTTTGAATATGGCACAAGAGGCCGATACTTTGGTTTTGGCTCCAATGGTGCGCCAGCAAAAGGGTGAACACAAGGTTGTATTGCAAGGCGCGGAAAACGCGGGTTACCGGGAAGTACGTTATGACGGTATGCTGGTTGATGTTGAAGAGTTGTTGCATACCAAGTTGGATAAAACCAAACCGCACGATATCGAAGTTTTGGTAAGCAGGATCAATCAAGGTTCGGGGATAGTGTATGCGGCTTTTGCCGAGACTCTGAAAGCCGCGTTGGATTTGGGCAATGGTATGGTGGTGGCGGTTAATGAGGATACGGGTGATGAGGTGTTGTTTTCGGATTCATTATTTTGCGGAACTTGCAATATTTCTTTGCCATCGATTGAGCCGAGGTTGTTTAGCTTTAATTCGCCGCATGGTGCTTGTTCGGCTTGCACGGGTTTGGGCACAAAGCTTGTTTTGGATGTTGATTTGGTTATGCCCAATAAGCGCCTTACAATCGCGCAGGGCGCCATCAAGCCGTGGACCAGGATAGCGGGTAATCAAACAGGTTACATGAAGCTTTTGGAAGCGGTTGGCAAGGCGCATGATTTTTCAATTCATCAAGAAGTTGGTCAAATATCTTCTAAGGCCATGAAAATTTTGTTGGAAGGCACGGGAGACGAGGTTTATGACGTGGATGGTAAAAAGCAAGTTTTTGCCGGTATTTTGGCTATGCTTGAAGAAAAGTATAAGCAGACGGATTCCGATTACGTGCAAAAAGAGATTGAAGGTTATATGCGCGTGCTGATTTGTCCGGAATGCAACGGCAAGAGGCTGAACAAGGTGGCGATTGGCGTAACGGTTGCCAATAAGAGCATAGCGGATTTGGTGGAGCGGTCACTGGAGGATGCATTGGTATTTATCGAAGAAATGGGTAAGCATAAGCAAGATAAAAAAACAGCAAGTAAGATATCACGCGCCAAAGCCGAGAAAAAGCAGGATCCGTTGGGCTTGTCGGAACACGAGCGTTTGGTGGTGAATCAAGTGGTACCGGAAATAAGGCGCAGGCTGGTTAATTTGATTGATGTGGGGCTGGGTTATTTAACTTTGGACCGCAGTGCCATATCGCTTTCGGGTGGTGAATCGCAAAGAGTCAGGTTGGCGGCGCAGTTGGGTTCAGAACTTTCAGGGGTCATTTACATTCTGGATGAGCCGTCGATCGGTTTGCACCAGCGTGACAATGAAAGGCTAATCGGCACCATGCAAAGATTGAGAGATTTGGGCAATACCGTGATAGTTGTTGAGCATGATGACACGGTAATGCGGGCGGCAGATTATGTCGTGGATGTGGGGCCCGGAGCGGGTGAATACGGCGGCGAGATTGTCGCGGCCGGATCTTTGGCTGAGATTAAGAAAAACAAGGAATCGATTACCGCGCAATATTTGACGGGAAAAAAGAAGATTGAGACCCCCAAGAAACGACGCAAAGGCAATAAAAAGTTTGTTACGGTTAAAGGCGCGTCTGAATTTAACTTGAAAAATATTGATTTTAAATTACCGCTTGGTAAGTTTGTGTGCGTAACTGGCGTGTCGGGTTCGGGCAAATCGACTTTGGTATTGGATATTTTGGGCAGGGCTTTGTCGCATAAATTTTACAATGCCAAAGAATTGCCGGGGGAGCATAAGAAGATTGAGGGGATAGAGAATTTGGATAAAGTCGTTTCTGTCGATCAGTCGCCGATAGGCAGAACTCCAAGATCCAATCCGGCGACTTATACCGGAGTGTTTACAGGAATTAGAGATTTATTTACCAATATTCCGGAGGCTAAAATGCGCGGTTACGATGCCGGGAAATTCAGTTTTAACGTGAAAGGCGGAGGTAGGTGCGAGGCTTGCGGCGGTGATGGGTATGTAAAGATTGAAATGCAATTTTTGTCGGATGTGTACGCCGAGTGTCCGGAGTGTCATGGCAAGCGTTATAATCAAGAAGCTTTGGAGATCACTTATCGCGGAAAAAATATCGCCGATGTTTTGGATATGACCGTGGAGGAGGCTCGCAGATTCTTTTCGGATCAACCATTAATATTCGATAAATTGACGGTTTTGCACGAAGTGGGTTTGGGTTATTTACGCTTGGGCCAACCGGCCACAACGCTTTCCGGCGGTGAGGCACAGCGCGTAAAACTCGCTACCGAGTTATCACGCCGCGCAACCGGTAAGACGCTGTACATACTCGATGAGCCGACGACGGGTTTGCATTTTGATGACATTAAACGCTTATTGCAGGTCTTGGACGCGCTCGTGGAAAAAGGCAATACCGTGCTGGTTATTGAACATAACATGGATGTGGCCAAGTACGCGGACTGGATTATCGATATGGGCCCGGACGGGGGTGCTAAGGGAGGCTTGGTTGTTGCCGAGGGCACACCGGAGGAAGTCGCGAAGGATAAGAAAAGTTTGACCGGGAGATATCTCAAGGATGTGCTTAAATAGCTTTCAGCCTATGGCCGGATAGTAAAATGAAAGAGGCGGGCAAGAAAGGATGAATATGTGAAATCATGATGAATCTGAAGACGCGCCAAGGCGCGTCTTTTGGCATTTGGTGCTTGATTGTTGTATAATATCGGCATATGAAAAAGCAAAGAGTCATTGCATCCTTGGTTGCCACGGTATTGTTGATGCCGATACTTGATTTAAAGGCGATTGATTTTGATCCGACGATTACAAGTTTAAAGACCGACTCAGCGATTGTGAGGGCGGATGGCATTGATCAGGCGATTGTGACAGTGAGAGTGAGGAATGTTAATCGGATAGCAGTGCCCGGGGTTAAGGTGAAATTAGCATCAAGCCGAGGAAGTACGGAAGAGATTACTCCGGAAGAGGATGTGACCAATTCGTTTGGCGAGGCAAAGTTTAATGTAAGGTCGCTCAAGAACGGTACGGTGGTGATATCAGCCATTGTGGCCGAGGATTATCCTTCGAGCGATACGGTGGAAATCACATTTGAAGACGGCTTGGATTTGCCGTTACCGGCGGGCAGTTTGATTAAGATTCCCAGTGATAGCGACCCGAATACATATTCGGATACGGCGGTTTATTATTACGCGTCAGACGGAAAGCGGTATGTGTTTCCAAATGAGAAAGTATATTTTACTTGGTATCCCACGTTCGCGGACGTGCAGATTTTGTCACTGGAGGATATGACCAAGATTCCGATTGGTGGGAATGTAACTTATCGTCCGGGTTCAAAGCTGGTTAAGTTTCAGACAGATAATAAAGTTTACGCGGTGTATCAGAACGGATTATTGAGATGGGTGCCCACGGAGGAATTGGCTAATGATTTGTATGGTGACAATTGGACGGCCAAGGTGGATGACATCAATGAATCGTTTTATGTAAATTACAGCTTTGGTCAGCCGATTGAACATCGTTTGGATTTCCCGGTTGATACTATTTATAATAAGTTCTCCACCATCGAAAAAGATAAAGAAATTTAATTAGCAATTAGCAGTCGGCGATTAGCAATAATGATATCGAGTTAGCGCTCGATATTTTGACAAATAAAACCCCCCTTGGCTCGCCTGGGGCAGGTAAAGGGGGAAATGGAGATGAACTCGATTCGAATCGAGCTGAACTCGATGGGGGGTATTTTACGCGACTTTTTCTTTGGCTTCTTCGGCCGGGGTTTCCGGGGCGGCTTCTTCTTGTTTGGGCTCTTCCGCCGGAGTTTCGGCGTTTGGTTCGTCCGTGGTTTGGGGTTCCGCTGTTGAAGTTTCTTCGGCTTTAGCTTCGGCGGCTTTGGGGTCGAATGGTTTGACCCGAGGCGCGATTTCTTTGAGTCGTTTTTTGGTATTACGGACAAAACTTAAGAC
>WJLP01000077.1 GCA_014728435.1 Candidatus Uhrbacteria bacterium | reverse complement strand
TATTATTGACACGGGTTTGATTTTTCTGCTAAACAACAAGCGAGCCAACGGAGGATACGGATATGCAAGAGTACTTTATCATCTACAGGCGCAAAGCACCCAAAGCAAGCCGGGGCAAGCAAACCGAGCTGCAGCGGGTTGTTGTTAAGGGGGATTCTATTTACCAAGCCGTGCGAGCCTTTCACGACAAACACGACAGCAATGAATGCGACATCAAAGCTGTTCTCGAAAGAGACCTTGTCGCCGACATCAGCCGGCTGCTGTAACAGAACATGGTCTGGGGCCAATCTCCAACGTTCCAATTCGGAGCGTTTTTTAAATGACAAAATACCCACAATCCGCTAAAATGGGGGAGTTATGACTAAAACCGAAGCCAAGGAAAGAATCGCCAAATTAAGGCAAGAAATCGATAGATATCGCTATCAATATCACGTTAAAAACAATCTCGAGATCTCCGAGGAGGCTTTGGACGCGCTCAAACACGAGCTCTACAACCTGGAAGCCGAATACCCTGATCTCATAACTCCAGATTCACCCACTCAGCGCGTCGCCGGCGAGCCGGCCAAGGGTTTTAAAAAAGTTCAGCATCAAACCCGCATGCTTAGCCTCGAAGACGTCTTCTCGGAGGAAGAGGCGGAGGAATGGCTTGCGCGCATTAAAAAACTCGACTCTCGTGCAGATGAAGACGGCTTGTACGCTGAGGTCAAAATGGACGGCCTTGCTTGCTCGCTTGTCTACGAAAACAGCGATCTTGTACTCGGCGCCACGCGCGGCGACGGCACAACCGGCGAAGATGTAACCATGAACGTGCGCACCATCGAGGCTATCCCGCTCAAGCTCCGACAGCCGTCCGACCGCGAAATAAAAACATTCATAACCAAACATCACCAAAACATCGATCAAAACAAAATAGAAAAATTCCTCGAGAATCACGAAGGCAGGTTCGAGGTTCGCGGTGAGGTATTTATGACCCGTTCCAATCTTAAGAAGCTCAACAAAAAACTCAAAAAAGAAGGCGAACCCGAACTCGCCAACCCGCGCAATGCGGCGGCCGGGGGGTTGCGCCAACTGGACCCGAAAATCGTCGCCGAGCGCAAATTGAGTTTTTTTCCATGGGGCGTGGTCGCGGACATCGGCCTAAAGCTCCAGTCACAAGAAGACGATTTACTGTCCCTTTTGGGATTCCCAACCAATCCTTATAACAAACTCTGCAAGTCTCTGTCTGAAGTCAGAAAACTCATGGACAAGATTGAACACGAACGAGATAAGCTCGACTATCAAATCGACGGTGTCGTAATTTCCGTCAACAATAATAAGCGCCACTCCGACCTGGGTATCGTTGGCAAAACACCGCGCGGATCAATAGCCTGGAAATTCGCGGCCGAACAAGGTACGACCATGGTCCGCGACATCAAAGTCTCGGTTGGGCGCACCGGAGCTCTCACGCCCGTGGCGGTTATGGATCCGGTTCAACTCGCCGGCACAACCGTCACTCACGCCACTTTGCACAACATGGATGAAATCGAACGCCTGGATGTGCGCATCGGCGACACGGTCATCGTCGAAAAAGCGGGAGATGTAATCCCCAAGATTATTCAGGTTTTACCTCGCATGCGCACCGGCAAAGAAAAGAAGTTTAAGATGCCGGAAAAGTGCCCGATTTGCGGTTCGGACGTAAAACGCAAACAAAACGAAGTAGCGATTTTCTGTACAAATCCCAAATGCTTCGCTCAAGAACTGGCGCGTCTGTCACACTTCGTATCACGCCAAGCACTCGATATTCGCGGACTGGGTGAAAAAATCGTGGAAACCCTCATCCAAGAAGGTCTTGTTAGTGAATCGGCCGATCTTTTCACTCTAAAACCCGGTGATTTTGACGGGCTCGAAGGCTTTGGCGACATCCTGTCAAAAAAGCTTGTCCATGAAATCCAATCACATCGCAAAGTCGAACTTGATCGCTTCATCTACGCGCTGGGCATTCGTCACGTCGGATTTGAAACCGCTGTACTGCTATCTCGCCATTTCAAATCTCTCGACAAACTCCGCCGAGCCTCACTCGAAGAACTGGACGAAATCGAAGGCATCGGCACCGTGGTCGCCCAATCGATCGTCGACTATTTTAACGACAAAGACGAAGCAAAGCGCTTGGATAACCTTCTCGACTACGTCGAGGTACGCGGTACGAGGTACGCGGTACGGACGGGTCCGCTAGCGGGAACGTCCTGGGTCTTTACCGGCAGTCTCGAGTCGATGCCTCGCGACGAGGCCAAGGAAAAAGTCCGCCAGCTTGGCGCTGATGTCTCCGAGTCAGTATCTAAAAAAACAACCTATGTCGTCGTGGGCGCAGATCCCGGCAGTAAAGCGGAAAAGGCGAAAAAACTGGGAGTGGAAATCTTGAGTGAAAGTCAATTCTTAAAGAAACTGTCTTGAACCTTGATTTACCTACTGTCTTGAACCTTGATTTAAAACCCGATTACCAACCTAATTAAGCATGATTACTTTAGGAATATAATTAATCTATACATAAAGTAATCAAGGAAATTTGAGCGAGAATCTGAGCGGAAATCAAGGTTCAGGCAATGTGCTATAATTAGCCCATGCCAGACATAAAAAATGGCCATCAATGCAATAAGAAAAAGAGGCGAGCGCCTCTCTTGGGTTTTAACTTACAATCAGCAAACGGTTATCTCTTCCCCGCACACTCGTTTGCCGCTTAGCAGAAGTTCGAGGCGAGTGAAGAACTTGTTAACCCCATCTTTATCCAAGCATTTGGAAAGCTCGTAGGTTAGCCGATCATTTTTTTCTTCCAGCTCCCTAACTTTTGTTAATTTTGCGAGCGCTTTCCAAAACTCTGTACTTATCTCAGGGAACTCTTGGCTTAGGTGCTCGCAGAGGCGGTCTTTTGCTGTGTAGGTGAATGCCTCGTGATGGTAAATTGTTCTCACTCTACCATCTTCATCGATCTTATAACTTTTAGCATCCCTTTGCCCTGAGCCAACTAAGATATCGAACAGCAAAGCCGCTACAAAGGTTTTGCGTTTGAAGGGTATATCTTCCCTAACGTATCTTTTACCCGTGTTAAAATCGTGAACAAACAGAGATTCTCCCTCGAACGAGGCCGTTAATGTGCCCATGCCGGCTAAAGCTAGCTTTGCCAACGGGTTTTTGGGGTTCATCTCTATGTGCTCTCGCAGATAAGAAAAATTTCTCTGCACAGTGATGGGCACAATTTCCACACCGGCGTTCATCGACACTGCATAAGCCGCGACGTGTCTTTTGGGCTGAGATGCGGTTGGTGCGCGGGTGAAGCCTTGTTCAATACCGGGAATATCCGGTCTGAACCTCGCTGTCAGCAAACGGCCATCAATTTCTGTCGGGTCTTTACCATCTTTTTGTTTTCGCCCTTCAAGTGTCACATAAAATTCCGATACACAAGGAACCTTGTTAAAAGGAGCCTCAGATCTTCTAAGAAAGACAGTACTGGCATAATCGGTCAAGTACGGCTTACCGTGAAGCAAGAGCTCATTTACTTGCCGATTGGTTAGCGGAGTCATGTCTTTACCGCAGGGGTGATATGGGATTTGTGTTATGCCTTCAAAGGGCATTTTTCCTCCTGTGTTGATTGCCGAAGGTTCGATGCCTGATAATAACAGATATTAAGAAAATAATCAAGGTCTCATAGTTGCGATAAAAAGAAAGACCCGCATAAAACGGGTCGAGATAGGTACAAGGAGGAGAGTTTGTTTAGGCGACGTGTTGAGGCGGTGACGAGTTGTGATACTCTGCCGCGTCTTCTCGAAGCGCCTTGAGGGCCTCCTCGTCGTTGATGTAGTAAGGAGGGGATTGGAATTCCTCCATGAAGACATCGTGGTAATGCGCCGGGGCTGTCAGCTGGCCGTTCTCACGAGTGAGCTGAGCGTGCATCACATTGAGCAGAAAATCCATGAACACGTCATCACATCGTGCTTCGTCTACAACAAGTTTGTCATGATATAGTTCATAGGCAAACACGGTCTCCATCTTGAAAATGTCATCGCGCAGTCTTTGGATAACGAACATTTTATCTCCTCCTTGGAAAGTGCTCTCGTAGTTACATAATTACATAAAATCGCTTTATTGTCAATAATAATCTTGCGAAGAGTCGATTTATAGGCTAAAGTATTCGCTATATGAAACTCTCTCAAGAACAAGTCTCGCACTTGGCCGATCTTGCCCGTCTCAAGCTCAATGAAGACGATATTCAAAAATTGACCGATGAGATTGGGTCCATTTTGGAATACGTGGAGAAAATCCAAAAAGTTGACGTCACAGCTGTCGAACCCTACGCGCCGGAAGCTAAAGCTCAAGGATTTCGCGAGGATGAAGCTTTTGAATGCGATGACCTCACCCGCGAACTAATCCTCGAGAACTTCCCCGGACGTGCTGGGGATCTCCTTGCTGCTCCCGGAGTGTTTAACAATCCCAAATCTTGAACCTTGATTCGCACATTGTCTGAACCTTGATTTTCAAACCAATTACCCAATCAATTAATCTTGATTACTTATTGAAGGGATTATTTATATGGATACACAGGAAATTACCTACAAGATTATCGGCTGTGCTATGACAGTGCATAGTACGTTAAAGAACGGGTTTCAAGAAGTCGTTTATCAGAGAGCTTTGGAAATAGAAATGCAAAATCAAGGTCTTGCTTTTGAAAGAGAAAAAGAAATGCTTATCTATTATGACAGCAGAAAGGTAGGGACGCGCAGAGCAGACTTTTTTGTAGAGAGTTGCGTCATGGTCGAACTCAAAGCATTAACAGAGCTTGAGGATGTGCACCTGGCGCAGATCATGAACTATCTGGAAGCTTACAATGTCGAGATTGGTCTCTTAATAAACTTTGGAGCAAAAAGCCTTGAGCATAAAACAATCCATAATAATAAAATTAATACAACAAGTAATCATGTTTAATTGAGCGAAAAATCAAGCTTAATCAAGGTTCAGACAATAATTATGCAACCAAATGAATTAACAATCATACAAGCCCGCAAAGCCCTCGATGAAGGTAGTTTAACCTCGCGTCAGCTAACTGAAGCTTGCCTTACGCAGATCCAAAGCATGGATGGTGCTTTGCATGCTTTTTTAGATGTCTATAAAGATGATGCGCTTGCCGAGGCCGATCGCTCTGATGCGCGTCGAGAGCAGGGGAATGTCTTGAGTCCGCTCGATGGAATTCCAATCGCCCTAAAAGATAACATCATGGTGCAAAATAAGCGCTGTACTGCCGGCTCAAAAATCCTTGCCGATTACAACTCCGCTTATGATGCAACCGTCACCAAAAAACTTCAGGACGCCGGCGCTGTCATTATTGGTAAAACCAATTTAGACGAATTTGCCATGGGCGGTTCCACAGAGCGCTCGGCCTTCGGTCCCACAAAAAATCCGCACGATCCGGATCGCGTGCCGGGCGGTTCATCGGGCGGCTCAACGGTCGCTGTAACCGCCAACATGTGCCTCGCGGCCCTCGGATCCGACACCGGAGGCTCTATTCGTCAACCCGCGGCTTTTTGCGGTATCACCGGGCTTAAACCGACTTACGGCCGCGTGTCACGTTCCGGCCTTATTGC
>WJLP01000076.1 GCA_014728435.1 Candidatus Uhrbacteria bacterium | reverse complement strand
CTTCTACGCCTCAGCAAATCTTTGGGTTTGGTTAGTGTCACACAATTCTATTGTTACGCCAGCCAACCTACAGTCTGCAGACACCATCATCATCCTCGGCGCCTACGTCCGCCCCGACGGAGCCCTCTCTTGGATTCTCAAAGACCGCCTCGACACAGGGCTCAAAGTCTACAATCAAGGATTAGCATCAAAGATAATCGTCACCGGCGATCACGGTCAAAAAGATTACAACGAAGTCCAAGCCATGAAAGATTATCTCCTCAGTCACGAAGTCCCTGCCGAAGATATCTTTATGGATCACGCCGGCTTCGACACATACGATAGCATCTACCGAGCGCGTGATGTCTTTCAAGTCCGCTCAGCCATAATCGTTACACAAAATTTTCACTTACCCCGTGCTGTCTACATTGCCAAACGCCTCGGTATCGAAACTCAAGGAGTACAAGCCAAGCTCTACTATCCGTGGTGGTATGCAAACACAATCCGCGACAGCGTCGCACGCGTCAAAGCCTATACCGACGTCGAAATTTTAAAATCAAAACCCCGCTTCTTGGGCGAGGTCATATCAATTCACGGCGATGGGAGAGTGACGCAGGATTAATTGTACGGGACGACCACATGGGGTTCGTCCCTACGGTTTCATATTCTTTTGTAGGGGCAATACCTTGTGTTTGCCCGCGCTAAACGGTAAACAAAAGAACTTAAAATATTTCAGGGTAAATTAGAACGGATAAACGCCCCACTTCATCATGCGACTGCGAGGGGCGCTGTAAGGTTTATTCCTACGATGAAAATAAAATTATCTCTACATTGAGTAATCAAGAAAATTTGTGTGTAAAATTGGTTCGTCAATCAAGATTCAGATGTTGGCCCCGCAACTTTTCTCACATTCATTATCTCCTTGATAGTATCTTTTGATATTGCTCCTGTCACATAAATCATCACAGCATAGATTACCATTCCGGAAATAATCGGGATCGGCAACCACAATTGTTTAAGCGGGAGTATCGCCAGCGCCATCACAAGAGATGCGAATAAAATTTTGGCAATTGTCATCAGCGAAAATATTCCCGGCGCCGAGCGATACGCAAACCAAGTTGCCGCCAGCGCAATCGCTGTCTCAGAAAAAACAGTCAGCCACGCGGCGGCCCACATTCCATAAATCGGAATATAAATCACATACAAAATCACGGTTATAATTGCCACGACGGCATATGCGGGCAACATCGCTTTTTGTTTATTTATCGCCACCACAACATGCGAAGAAATCGTCCCAAAATAAATCATAAATACTGCGAGTGACAAAATCTTTAATATGTCACCCGATACAGCAAATTCTGATCCCGAAATAAACACAATAGTTTCTGTGCCCAACACCAAAACTCCGGCTACAAGAGGCATGGCAAATAATAACATCGCCGAATAAGATTGGCTCAGGTATTTGGCAAACTTCGCTTGATTCTTTTTCGCCCAAGCATGCGCCATAAGAGGCAACATAATCCCGGCCAACATAAACGGGAAAGTCACCGCAATCTCCAAAACCCTATAAGCGGCGCTGTAGATACCAACTTCGCTCGCCGGCCTCACCAGCGATAAAATAAAAGCATCCGATTTAAAGTAAGCCAGATTAAAAAAGATCGAGATACCAATCGGCCACGATCTGCTCAGCAATTCTTTCCAAAATTTAGGATCCCAATTCCACGCAAAACTCGCATAACTTCTGGCTACCCACCAGTTTATAATCAAATTCACCACACTGCCAACCGAAACAAAAACAACAATCGTCAAAAGTCCCAAATTAAGAAAAACCGCCAATAAAAGCCCAACCAACAGAATCGCTCTACCCGCAACCTCGGCAATCGCCACAATATGCATCTTTAAATGCCTTTGTTGAACCCCAATTACCACCTGATTCAATGTTGCCGCAAAAAAACTAACCCAAAGAGCGAACATGATGAGCTTAACCTCAAAAGCATAGGGGAATAACAATCCAATAAAAGGTGCGATACCCAATAAAATAAACGCAGTTAACAATCTAAACGTCATCGTCGCACTAACCGCCCTCTTTTCATATTTAGCATTTCCTTTATGTTCGCCCAGCATCTGCACAATCATTACATTGATCCCCAAATCCAGCAGGATCGCGAAAATTTGAAAAAAAGCATTAGCCGTGGAATAATAACCAAAACCCACCTGCCCCAAATACCTGGTCATAAGCGCGATTATAATCACGCCGAAAATCGTAGAGATGACTTTTCCCGCGGCTTGCGCACCTGTGTTCCAGGCAATGGCTCGTGTTGTGCTCATGTCGCTTATTTTCGCATAAATTACGCGAAACGTACATATTGCATATCTTGTACGTTGCGCTCGGTAGGAAATATTGTTAATCCACTCCAAAATATTGTACTAGGTACGCGATACCCGGTATAAAAATAATATGAACGATACAAATACACAAAGCGCTTCCGATCGCATCGTAGCTCGCGGCCGTGAAGAACGAGCTCAAAAAATGTCGCAAGGTTTGGACCCTGCGGAAGAAGTGCCCAAAATGCAATTAACGGGTAAAACCCAAAAAGAAACCCGCGCGCAATACCTCAAACGCTGCGCCGAGCATAGGATTAACAGCAATATCATCAAAAATGATGATTAGCTATTAACGGTGAAAGAGGCGGGAACGGGTTTTCGTATCACATAGAACAGCCTGGCCCGTTCCTGCGGAAAGCGGTGCTCGCATTTCAAAGTATGATATGCGGCCGCGGGGCTCGGTATGCGCCGCCTCTTTAGGGCGGGCTTGGGCTGCGCGAACCCTTTTTATGGAGGGGGTTTTATATATCTGCTACAATATCATTAAATTATGAACTTTCCGGACCAGCCAACTATCCCCAAAAATCCTTTTGAAGCACCTCCAAACGAACCCTCAAGCGCAAAGGAGCGTATTGAGCGTTTTATCGATACTCGTTTGAACCAATTACTTGAACAGCAGTGCCAAAAAGTTAATGAGGGCAATAATGGAGCTATTTTAAAATTGCATATAGAGGATGTCCCGGAAGATTTGCTTGAAGTTTTAAAAGAAGCCGGCATTGCCATAGAAACTGATCAGGCTGTTAAAGTTCTTAAATTTTACGCAATGGGAAGAGGTGAAGCGGAGTTTGAAATGCAACGTAAAGCTCAAGAAATAGTTGCAAAGTATGACGGCGATCAACCAATGGCCAAAATACCAAAGGTGCACATGTATCGCGACCTGCCGATTTTACTCGCAGTACGTGAAAAGTTAAAAAGTATTGGTATAAAAAATAATTGTCAACTACTATACCCGAGTCTATTTTCATATATTTTTTACAAATCGCACTAAATTGGTTCATTGAAAAAAATAGCTATACATAGTAAAAAAACACTTTTACACATTGACTACGACCCTTGCTGAAGCTACAATATTTATGTTGGAGAATTGGGTTTAAAATAAAAATCAATCATATATGTCAATCTCAAGGAGGAATGTTTATACGGCAATAAACCGGTCAGCCAAAATTTTTGGCGCGAGCCTGTGTTTGCTGTTTTTCTTTTTGCTCGCGCAAGCGTCACATGCCGCGCAAATTGTGCAAACTTCAACAGTCAACCTCAAACCCGGAGAATCCAAACGCCTGTTCGTCTCCCTGGAAAACAAGACAGACTATACCTGGTACGGCGGCATCGGCAAAACCTCGCTCTACCTCTACGGCGACACAACAATCTTTAAACATTCCGGCTGGCCCAAAGACGATCTGGCGGCCGGCATCGACCAACCTTCCGTGGCCCCGGGCCAAATAGCCTCCGCCTCTTACTGGGTTACCGCTCCCTCCACCCCCGGAACTTATACGGAACGTTTCTTGCTTGGCGATGGTACTACCTGGCATAAATACACAGTCATCAAGGTCACCTTTATCGTTAGCGATGATGATCCGCCTGCTTCTACACCCGACTCATCACCTACAACTCCTACCACCGTCTCAGTTAATCCTTCACAACCCTCCCCGGCAGAATCAGCCGGGCTGGCAAATACAAAATATTACTTTGCCGAAGTCACAGATCGCGGAGGTACAGAATGGCAAGTCGATCCGGGTGAGCACTTTTTTGTAAATGTCAAAATCAAGAACCGCGGCCAAAGAACATGGAAGCGCGAAGGAGCGGGCGCTGTGGCAATCATCAGCGATAAAGCTAAGAGTCCTTTTTGGGACAGCTCTTGGTTTGGCAACCGTTTAGCCGCCATGCAAACTCAGTCCGCGGTCGTCGGCGGCTCTGAAGCGAGTTTTAGCATGCAGTTGCGCGCGCCGTCCGAACCCGGCAGTTACAGCGAAACCTTTCAACTCTATGTCGATGGCATCAGCCGCATCTCAGGCTCTGCTTTTACCTTGCCCATCCGCGTGCGCATGCCCGATGAATTTGTCTTAAACGGCAACAATGGTAATAGCCCGAATCCCGCCGATTCATCCGGCAGTTATGATGCGCAGCTGCTTATCGGCCCGCGCGGTCCGTTTGAATATGCCGGCGACGAGCAAATTACTTTGCGCTATGGCATAAAAAATGTTGGCACCGCTGTCTGGAATAATCAAAAAATCAAAGTCAAAGAGGTGATACCTCAATTATCCGGTAATCAATCATCCGTATCTCTCAACTCATGGCCGAGCTCATCGGTTGCATTGCAAACCTCCTCCGTTACCGAACCGGGTCATCTCAATCTGGTAAGTTTTAAAATGAAAGCCCCGGCCAAATCCGGCCAATACACAATTCGCTACGCGCTTTCAGCCGACGGCCATGAAGTCGAATATTTTGACATACCCATTACCGTCACATCAGATGGCTACATCGAAGCATCGGCGCCCGCCGCTCCGGTCCCGTCCTCGCCGGTGGTCAATCCGGGCAATCTGCCCTCTGAACCCATCATTCGCGTCGGCCTCTACGCTACCGTGGACGATACGTCGATATTCGCCGGCGTCAACACCGGCTTCAACCTTATGCAAAACGGGCAAACGGTCTGCTCATTCAAGCTCGGTGAAGAAGCTAAAGTTGTCTACGACCGCGCCCACGGAGTTTATAAAGCCACCGGTCCGCGTTGCCAAACCCAATCCACCAACTATTTCGTGGCCGTGGCGCCGGACGGCATCTCCCCGCTCGAGGTTACGGATTTCTACCGCCCCGTTTCTTGGCTGCCCGGCGCCAATGACAACAAATTCCGCGGCAAGCTCGAACTCCGCTACACTCCGGCCACCGACAAAGTCTGGCTCATCAACGAGCTTCCCATCGAATGGTACTTAAAAGGCATCGCCGAAACTTCCGAACTGTCTCCCATTGAATTCCACAAAACGCTCCTCGTCGCAGCACGCACTTACGCCATGTACCACGTTGACCGAGGCACAAAACACGCCAACGAATACTACACCGTCGATGCCAAATACGACCAAGTATACCGCGGTTACGGCCAAGAAGCTCGCTCGCCCACGATTGCCCGCGCTATCGATGAAACCCGGGGCATTATCGTCACCTACGACAATGAAATCGCGATCACACCCTACTTCTCGCGCTCCGACGGCCGCACCCGCGACTGGTCCGAAGTCTGGTACGGCGAGGTGGAATGGTGCAAAGGCGTACCCGTCCCGCAAGATGAAGGTAAAACTCTTTGGGGTCACGGCGTTGGCATGTCGGCCTCGGGCGCGCTTGCCATGGCCGCGCATGAAAACAAATCTTACCAACAGATTCTCAAATATTTTTACACCGGCATCGCTCTCCAACCTTGGTACAAATAAAACTCATATATCAAATATCGAGTACTGAGTACTATTTGATAGTTTCTTTAGTTTTTTTAGGTTATAATAATTAAGAGCACCTGAACCTTACAAAATGGGGCGCGAACCAAGAAAGAGGGATGGGCATGCATTCAGGCAAATTTCCTAAAAACCGCAAAGTACCGCCGGGCACCTTGCTCATAGTCTGTCGTCACGGCGAAACAAACTGGAACCACAAGAAAAACTTCGCCAGATATAACGGCCTGCCAACACCGGCGCGCACTGATGATGATTGCGATTCAGCACTTTCGGCCCCGGGTCGAGTCCAAGCTGTTCTAACCGGGTGGTGGCTAAAAAAGGCGCATCACTGTTTCACGGATCGCAAAACCCTGGATTGTGTTTTGCTAAGCACCTCCAGGCGCTCATCCGAAACTTGGCACTACATTCGCCGGCTCTGGCACGGACATCGCAACTTCCACCTTGAACAACTGTCCGACATAAGCGAGATCAAACACCAGTCGGCCGGCTCCCAAAGCCAAGATTCCATTACTTTGCAAGATATCGCCGACGAGGCGCATAACTTGTTTCTTCATCTGCCGCCCGCCGAGCGGCGTAAGAAAATGCATGAATACCTGATTTCCGAAATGATCAACCGCGGCGCCGGCGAGCAAGCTATCGACCACGCGCTGGAAAAGCGCGGCACCGATATTCTCAAGCAACGCAAACATCCGGATGGCGAATCATACTTGGAAAAGCGCGACAAAGTGGATCATTTGTTCAAATACTTTGAATCGCTGATAGAAGGTCGTGAAAATACCTCAACTCTCATGTGCACGCATGGCCGAACCTACATTGCCATTTTGCAACAGCTCGAAGGCTTCTCGGACGATCAAGCTCGAATGATGCAAAAGGCTGAAGGCCCGCCTTTTCCGCCACACGTGAGCGTTTCTTTCTTTCAAGAGCAAGATGGCCACCTGGTGCATCGCGGCGAACAGTTTCATTTGGCGCCTTGCCTGAAAGTGGACCGAGGGCACCCCCGTTTGCTGGACTTTCGCGCCACACCCGGCCTAACGATCGAAAAATTCAGCATCATGTGCGAAGTGGCAAATGTAACACTCAATTCGCGCCTTGCTATTATTCCTCGGCGCAACGCCAAAGGTATCTTTACCGATATCGACTACAACCATCGCGCCGAATGGCCTCCCCGTGCAATGTATACCCCAGAACAAGAAATTACGGCAACCGATCTGGATGTCCAAGCTCTGGACGGCAATCGCCATGCCTCCTAGATCAAGGCATCAAAATCTCCCCTTCCGGGGAGCTTTTTTATGGAGATGAGTTGAAAAAGTCGGATGGTTTTTCACTGGTTATTTCCTGTTCATGCGTCCTCTGATCGCGCTCTGCCAATTGTAAAATCAACTTTGATGCTTCTTTGGGTTCTGGAATATCCTCAAAAGTAAATCGCATTCGCTCTCCGGCCGTTTGCGTGAAAACCATGCCGTAATTGAACATATGCCGCATAAAACCTTTGATTTCACTGGTAACATCCTGCACCCTGTACAGCCTGACCTCGGCTCTGACCCGGGTAAACAATCCCGTCTGCTCAATATTGATAATGCGCCTGTTGGTTAAGATCCATACATCAAGCCAGTGGTCTAAAAATTGCTGGAACATAAACAAAAGCGCGAACAGTAAAAACATGGAAACAAAAAGCACAAACAACGTAAGCCCGGCCTCCGTCTCAAAAAAATTGCCCAACATGCCGCGAATCAAAAAATAAGCGGACAGGGGGATGATAAAAGTAATGGCTATTCCCATGTACAAACCAAATAACGTAACCGGATGCCGCCTATACAGCCTTATTAATTTTTCATCAGGCAAAAGCCCGGGGAGTTTTTCCAAGTTCAGCATATTAAGTTGGGAAGATTTCCGCCGCGAAAGGCCTTATATCCAAACTCGCCTGCATATCAATCTGCGCCAGATACAGCAATGTCCCTCCGATTACCACAATCGATAAACCCACAAAAATAATAATCGACCACTTGGTAATCGGATCGCGAACCCCAAAACGAAACATTTGCATCAAGCTTAAACTCGCCACCACCATAAAGATGGCCAAAAAAACCAGCCAAATTATTACAAAAACAGCGATTGGAATCATAAATACATTATAGCATATAACACTTTTCGCGTAATTATGCGGCAAACCATTTCAACACCACGCACTCAGAACCCCCAACCCTTCACCCTCATTCCTTCATCGCGTTAAACGCGATTCATCCTTAATCCTTAATCGACCTGCCCTCCGAAGTTTTAACGTAGGAGTGTATTCGGTGTTCGGAGTTCTGCGCCATAGGCGCATCCGCCTCTGGCGGAGTTGTTCGAAGTTCGTTAACCAGCACTCCCTAGTCCCGCATTTCCCTCGGCACCTCTAAACCAAGGTGTAAGTAAGCATGCTTAGTCGCCACTCGTCCTCGCGGGGTTCTCGACAAAAGTCCCTCGCGAAGCAAGAAAGGTTCAATTACATCTTCCAGTGTCGCGATATCTTCGCTCATAGCCGCGGCAAGAGTATTCAAACCAACCGGCCCACCGTTAAACTTCTTCATAATCGCTAGCAAAGCCTTTCTATCAATCTCATCAAGCCCGCGGGCATCAATCATAAGCGAATTTAAAGCCGCATCCACGGTTTCCGGATTCATCTCACCATCGGCTCTAACCTGGGCATAATCGCGCACACGTCTTAAAAGCCGGTTCGCAATCCTTGGCGTACATCTCGACCTCCCCGCAATAGAGGTAGAGGTTTCCTCATCAATCGGAACATCTAATAAATCCGCACTCCGGCTCACAATCGATGACATCTCATCCGGTCCGTAAAAATCCAAATGATACAAAGCGCCAAATCGGTCGCGCAAAGGCGCGCTCATAAGGCTAAGCCTCGTTGTCGCGCCAATAATCGTAAATCTCCTCAAATCCAGCCTCAATGTCCTCGCGGCCGGGCCTTTGCCAATCACGATATCCAAAGCAAAATCCTCCATCGCCGGATACAATACCTCCTCAATGCTTTTATTCAATCTATGAATCTCATCAATAAATAAAATGTCGCCCTCCTCCAAATTGGTTAAAATCGCCGCCAAGTCACCAACTCTCTCCAGCGCCGGCCCGCTTGTTACCTTTATTTCCGCGTCCATTTCTTTGGCAATTACATGCGCCAGCGTTGTCTTGCCCAAGCCGGGCGGCCCGTACAATAAAACATGCTCGCACGGCTCTTCGCGGCCGCGCGCCGCCTCAAGCAAAATGCTCAAATTCTCTTTTACAATCGGCTGGCCCACAAACTCGGTTAAAGTTTTTGGCCTCAAGCCAAGCTCCACGTGTTCATCCTCTGGTATGGCATCGGGCATTGTTAAAATTTCCTCTTCCATAGTAAATCGAGCTTAGCATAACAACACTGAACGTAAAATATATAAACTATACATGTTGCAAAAACCCTCACTAAGTTTATGAGGGTGATTAAAATATAGTAATTCTTGTTACACGGTTGATAATTTCTTTTCTATAGTTGATATTTTATCCTCATGCCGGTCGCTTGTCGCACGAAGCGAGGTGATTTCTTGTGAGCTTCTATTCATGTTCACTAAAAAATCATCTATACGACGAAAAGTTCTATCATGTTGTTCTTCAAGATGTATAACTCGACCATCTAATCCCTTAATTAGTTCTGTATTATTAAAAACGGCTAATTCCAGCTTATCAAACCTCTGATCCATGCCATCAAACCTCTGATCCATACCATCAAACCTCTGATCCATACCATCAAACCTCTGATCCATGCCATCAAATCTCTGATCATTGCCCTCAAATCTTTTATCAATTTCATCAAACCTCATATCAACAGCAGTTGCGAAAGTATTGATTGCTTCTAAGATATCTTTGTTGCTTGGTTCATTATTCATAATAGCGTTTGATGACATTCATTTTGATGGTATCACCATATATTTATTAGTTCCACATTTTTGCGCTATTGTCAATGGCAAAGTTGTGGATGAAACAGGATTTTTTCTATTTTATGGTATTAATTCTTTCAACGATTTCATTTTTCCTATATAATAGATACTAATGCAGGCCAATCCTTTTATACGCCCGCTTCCAACAGTTCCGCCGCGTGCGACTCAAACGCAAAGTAACGCTGTGCCCGCTTCGGATTCGCAAAAACTTACGCGCGGCATGGAGGGGAGCGAACGCGCCAAAAGTATCCAGGCCATCGCCGGCGATATTAACGCCCGCACGGCACGTATCCAGCACTTAAACGTCATGGCAAAAAAGATGGAAAAGGAAATTAAACGCACTCCGCAACGCGGTTCATCTCGCATAGCCCAACTCGCACGCCAACTCGATAAAGATTTTTAATATGAACTTTGAACAACCGTCACAGTCACCCGAAACAATCGAGCTTCCGCCCGAGCTTATCGCCATGGCTAAAAAAGGGTTGCAAGAAGCCGCGTCGACGCACGATTCCCTCACCGAAGTCACCCAAGTCATGGTCGCCCGCGGCATGGACGATACTGATCGCAAAGCTTACCTGGAAATCCTCGCCGCGCTCGCCCGCTTAAAACAAGACCAAATCGCGCTCGAAAATCACCTAAAACTCTGACCGGTAAAAGATTTATAATTTAGATCTCAATAGTCAAAAGTCAAAATTATTAATCATCATCCTTGGTATGCAATAACCGCCTTAATCCCAAACCCAGCAAAGTCGGTATAAGGCCCAAGCCCGCCGTTATGGCAAAAATGTGCGGCGCGAGCGATGTAAAACCAAAGCGAGCATTCACAACCGGCATGTAAATCAGTGCCAAAAGCGCCAAAATCACCACTCCGTACACCCCGATAAACGATCGGGTTTTTATAAACTTTTTTAACTGCTTCCAGTTAACATGTTTTTCGGAAATGGTCAGCACCAAGAAAAGATTGGTCCAAATAATTACGCTAAACCCGATTGTCCTCGCGGTCTCCACGTCAAAATTCGCTGTTAAAGCATAATAATATGCGCCGCCGGTAACAAAAAAGATAACAATACCGTTTATAAAGATCCTCACCAGCCTGGGTGTGCGGATAATGGGCGCGTTAGGCTCTCTGGGCTTCTTGCGCATCAACCCCGGCTCGGCCGGCACGGTTTCAAATACCAGCGCGCACGTGGGGTCAATCACCAATTCCAACAGCACGATATGGATGGGAGTCAGCAAAATCGGCAAGCC
The DNA here is from genome assembly GCA_014728435.1 of Candidatus Uhrbacteria bacterium. Taxonomy (GTDB): domain Bacteria; phylum Patescibacteriota; class Patescibacteriia; order 2-12-FULL-60-25; family 2-12-FULL-60-25; genus MWCR01. Next base: position 2,969 of record WJLP01000076.1, on the reverse strand, counting down.
GGCCAATGGAACAATTAACGCCGTCAAAACAATATACGAATGAACTATAAAAATATAAGCAATCGCTTTTTGGATATTGTCAAAAATCCTGCGCCCATCCTCCACGGCTCCCATTACCGTAATCAGCCTGTCATCCAACAAAATAATATCAGATGCCTCGCGCGCCACGTTGGTGCCTCTTTTACCCATGGCAACCCCAATATCCGCATTCTTCAAACTGGGCGCGTCATTCACTCCATCGCCCATCATGGCCACAACTTCGCCCCGACGCTTTAGAGCCGCGATAATCTTCAGCTTCTGTTCAGGGTCAATACGCGCGAAAACCTGCAAGTCCGACAGTTTTTCCGCCAAATCCGCCTCGCTGATACTATCTAACTCTTTGCCGGTCATTACTCCGCCTTTGCAGCAAATGCCCACGGCTTTGGCTATATGCATGGCCGTCTGCGGATGGTCACCCGTTATCATGGTTACACTTATGCCCGCGCTTTGCGCCAGCTTCACCGCACGCTTGGCGTCATCGCGCGGCGGGTCCCTGAATCCAAGCAAAGATACAAAATCCAATTCTTTGGCATTTTTTAAAGTTTTGGGTTCGCTCTTAAAACCCTCCTTCTTTGCGACCGCCAAAACACGCAAACCTCTGCCCGCCAAATCATCAACCTGCCGCAATAACTCCTGCTCTCGCTCTTCGTCTAAATTGCATCTTTCAATCACGTTCTCGGCCGAACCTTTTATTACCAGTGTCTTATCCTTTCCGGAGCGCCACAAATGACCCATGAATTTTAACTTCTGGTTAAAGCCATATTCATGTATCAAATTCCTATCCTCATAAACTTCCTCCGGTTGAGTGCCCGCCTCTTCGCCCAATTCGTGGATTGATTTATCCATCGGATCATAAGGATTGGGTTGGCTGGCCAGTATCGAATATTTAAGCGCTTCTTTAAGCTCAGCTTTTTGCTTGCCCGCATTTTTCACCTGTATCTGCTTTCCGCTCGCGTAAACTTCTTCCAGAGTCATGCGGTTCAGCGTCAAAGTCCCCGTTTTATCCGTGCACAAAGTCGTAATATGCCCCAGCGTCTCAATGGCATTTATTTTTCTAACCAAAGTCTGTTTGCGCGTCAGCCGGTAAGCGCCCAGTGCCGCAAAAACCGTAAGCACCACCGGAATCTCCTCCGGGATCACCGAAATAGCGAGTGTTAAACCTTTAAGCAAGCTGTCCACCAAATCCTGACTCCTAAAATAGATGATGGCCATGAGCGACAAACATGCCAAAGCGCCCACCGCTCCAAAGATTTTTACAATCTTCCCGGTCTGCCTTTGCAAAGGCGTGGACTCATCCGAAATCTTGGCCAGCGACGCCCCGATCGAGCCATACTGCGTCTTGGCACCAATGGCCGTTACCTTTACCACCGCTTGCCCCGATAAAACCAGAGTACCGGTAAATACTTTATGCTTTTTTTCTTTGGATCCGTTCTTAGCCGGATACTTAAAGATAGCCCCCGGCTCGCCCGTCAACAGCGACTCATCAACCGAAAAATTCGACACATCCAGCAATTTGCCGTCACCGGCTATCCTGTCGCCCTCTTGCACTATCATCACATCGCCTACGGTCAGCTCCGTGCTGGGCACGGTCTTGTTTTCGCCTCCGCGGATCACGCTCACTTGCGGTGTTGAAAGTTCTTTTAACGCTTCAAGCGCTTTATCCGTTTTACGCTCCTGGTACACATCGATGCCGATCATCAGTAAAACTCCGCCGATCATCAGTAATCCGTCCCACGTTGCGCCTATAATAAAATATAAAACCGCCGCTATAAGCAGCATTAATAACATGGGTTCTTGCACCAACCTTTTCGCGTAATGTAAAACACCTTTACGTTCTTGCTCGTAAAGAGTGTTGGGCCCGTATTTTTCTTGATTGGAAGCCGCCTTCCCCTCCGTAAGCCCGTCATATGCCGAAAAATCAATGGGCATAAACGTATTTTATCACAAACAACACGTAACTCATACATCCTATCGGGCTTAACGCGCTCCGTGCTCCATGCTGCGCGTCGTACACTCTGAGCCGGGTCAAGTGCTATCCTGAAATTGACATGGATTTTGTTTGATGATTAACTGTCACTTTACAAGCGAAAGGAGGTAACCATGGGGGAGGTTATCGATTTTACCCGGCGCATGAGAGAGCGCCGGCGCCGCGAAATGGGTTTCGCGCTAAAAAAGATCACGGAAATTGTCATCAAGAACCTGCCCGATAATCAAGTCAACAAAGGGCTTGTAAAAAGTTTTGTCGAAAGTTTGTTCACTGATCCGGCCTTGCCCGATTTTGTACCCGGCCGCAATGATTTCACGTTAGTTAACGAGCACCTGCAAAAGCTAAACGAATTGGGCGTAAAAAACTATGAGAGCGCATTCTTCTATGCGCGAATGCATCTCGAACACGTCATCAGATTGCCAATGAAAGAAATGCCCTCAGTTCGGCAGTACCTCTTCGACAGCAATCCCGGCATAAACCCTTATCTTATGCGGCAAGCTCTGGGCGCCTATTCCATAGCTTGGCAGGTTTCCACAAAACAAAATCCAATCGTCATGGACGAAAAAACTTTCCGCCAAACTCACGGCTGACTCCGCTCCCGCGCTTTGGGAGCTTTCTTTTTTCTAGTTGCCGCGCGCTTTACGGCTTGGTATCATATTAATCTATGAACAATAATATGAAACATTTATTCGGCCTGGCCGTCTTTGGTCTGGCTTTTGCGCTTTTTTTACCTAATTCAGCTTCCGCAATCGATTGCGGCAATGATCCGATTTATGAAAGGGACTGGGCCGGCAAAACCAATGTCGGCTCGCGGGTTCGCGATTGGGCTTGCATGCAAGACTCTGAAATTCTTACAGTGCTTCCGGCCGGAACTCAAGTCCATATCATCGGCGAAACCGACGGTTGGTACAAAGTCCAAGTCGGCAGTAAAACAGGCTGGGTG
>WJLP01000075.1 GCA_014728435.1 Candidatus Uhrbacteria bacterium | reverse complement strand
TCGGCCTGCCGGTAATTCTTGATACAATTATCGTTCTTACATTGATCAGCTGGGAATTACTGCTTTGGCAAAAAGCCCAAGCGTCCACAAAAACAGATTAACCGCGTTCGCGGTTTTTTTTACTCAATGAAGCGTAATCATTGACATTTCGTGCTAATAATGTTAAACAAGCCATATCCGGGAGGAAGAATGAAACAAACCGACCTTTTGAAAGGCAGAATCTTCCGACTGAAAGATCGGGGACAATCTGAAAAATATTGCGCCAGTTTTGATATTTCGGATTATACTACGGTCAAGCCGCCCCTAAGCGTACACTTGGCTCTTGCCAAAACTACTGACGATGATTGGTCCGTCTCTTTCTACGTTTTGGGCAAAGTCCCCATTATTCGACATCACACAAGGCTCTACTCGGAACTGATAAACGGCCTTCCCGCCAATGTCTTCGGCAAAGAAGTTTTTCCTCGAGAATTTGTCAGGCTCTTGGCTAAATTCGGCCTTGATTGCTACAAATATATCGACCTGGTCGAAGAAGCTCGCTTTCAACTAACTACCGATTAACCGCATTGGCGGTTTTTTATTTTATAATATTCAAAATTTCAAATGGTTGACATTTTTATGGCTTAAAAGTAAAATCTTGGCGTCCTTGAAATATGTCAACAGACGATAAAGACGTGCAGTCCGGTATAAAACCGAGCAAAAAAGACGGTTTGACCGGCTGGGAAGCTCTGGGTTTTGCCTGGGAAATGGGCTACACTATGGCAATTCCTTTAGTTGCTCTGGCACTTGGAGGCCGTCTTCTGGATCGCTATCTAAACACCTCGCCTGCCTTCTTACTCACAGGTATTCTGCTCTCCATAATAGCCTCATCTATCCTAGTTGGCATCAAAGCCACAAAAATAATCAAAAAAGTAAGCGGAGAATAACCACAAAAACCACTAAGTACAAAGTACGATACACGATGTACGATGTACGAATGAAAAGTATGTTAGCAATTTCCATCGGACCAGAAGTAATCGCAACTATCGCCGGTTTTCCCATAACGAACACCATGCTTGTCGCAGGTGTTTTATTTTTTGTTATTTTAGCTATAATAGGAATCACTTTGAGAAATATCGACCCTGACAAACCGGCAACCGGCATAGCGGGTTTAATGGAAGTTTTTGTGGAGTATTTTTTGGATTTTGTGGAATCAATTACAAATGATCGCGACAAAGCGTTAAAGTTTTTTCCGATTGTCGCGACAATCTTCTTCGTGGTACTTTTATCGAATTTAGTGGAACTTTGGCCCGGCATGGGTACAATCGGCGTCTGGGGCATGCACCACGGCGAATTGGTACTGATTCCTTTTATCCGCTCTGTTTCAGCGGATTTAAACTTTACCTTCGTTGTAGCGCTGTTTGCCATGATATCCGTACAAGTCATGGGCATGCAGTACCTGGGCTTTACCGGTTATTGGAGTAAATTTTTTGTTGCACCATGGCACAAACCGTTTGTAATCGGCACTTTTGTAGGCTTGCTGGAACTTATTTCCGAATTCTCCAAAGTGCTTTCCTTTAGCTTCCGTCTATTCGGAAATATCTTCGCCGGAGAAGTGTTACTGCTCGTAATCGGCTTTTTAGCGCCTTTCTTGGCACCTTTGCCGTTTCTATTCCTCGAACTTTTCGTGGGATTTGTTCAAGCGCTGGTCTTTGCCACATTAACCATTGTATTCCTCAACATGGCGACTATCAGCCACGGTGATCATGATGAAGAACATGAACCCCGAGCCGATTACTCAAAAGCCACCTTTGGCGGCAAACCCGGCGGAGTTGTGCCCGCAAACGGGCACAAGTAGGGGATTGCCATAGAGCTGCAACTCTTGCAACTCTTATCAATTCCTTACAACACGACGACTCTAAACAAAAAATCACCGGTCTTAGCGATGTCTGTAAGCAAAATGAACGCTGGTATAATTGAATATCGCGATAGCGATTCCAGCATTCTTAATTCATAATTCTTAATTATTATTGTTAGTATGGAACAAGAAGTAGCACACGCAGCAACAGAGGCTGTAACATCCAATCTTGAGTCGGTTCGCCTGATTGCCATGGCTTTCGCAATCGCGGTTGGCGGCATGTTTCCGGCTCTTGGTATCTCCAAAGTAGGCGCCAAAGCCATGGAATCAATCGGCCGCAACCCTGAAGCAGCCTCCAAAGTCCAAACCGCCATGCTTATCGGCGCGGCTTTCATCGAAGCTATCGCCATTTACGCCCTTGTTGTGGCTCTTATCATCAAATTCGTGTAAACGAGTTTCAAGTACCAAGTAGCAAGTCGCAAGAGTACTTATCAACTCTTGTTACTTGTCACTTGTCACCTGTCACTAAAAAATATGTCTGAAATGCTAACAAAATTGGGAATCAACTGGGAAGGATTTATCGCGCAATTGATAAACTTTACCGTTCTTTTCCTTATCCTGCGCTTTTTCGCCTGGAAACCCATCAGTGCGGCTTTGGAGCACCGCCGGCAAAAAATCGCCAAAGGCATCGAAGATGCCAAGCGCGCCGACGATCAACTCGAAAGCATCGAGCGCGAGCGCAAAGAGACGATGACTGAAGCTCGCAAAGAGGCCGCGCAAATCATTGAAGAAGCCAAACAAAAAGCCTCCGGTCTTAAAGATGAAAAAATGCGCTTGGCCAAAGAAGAAATTGAAAAACAAGTCAGCGAAGCCAAAGAAATGATTGTCGGTGAGCGCGAAGCTGCATATTCGGCCCTCAAGCAAGATTTGGCTGATTTAATTACCAAAGCAACCGGCAAAATCGTTACGGATCTAAACGATGAAGCGCATAAAAAACTCATAGACCAAGCCGTTAAAGATTTGGAAACAGCATAATATGGCCAAAAGCGTTAAAGAAATCGCCGGCGCGTTAATTCTAACCGCCAAACAAGACAACATGGTGGAACGCGTAATCGATGACGCTAAGCTTTTAAATAACATCTTTCAATTGAACCAATCTTTGATTCAATCTCTGCAAGACGGATTAATTGATTTTGAAAAAAGATTACAAGCTTTAGACAATGCCCTGGGTGACTCGATCCATTCCTATACCAGAAATACCCTGGCGCTCCTTATCCAAAACAACTTGCTTGCTGATTTCAACAACTTCATGCAAGCTCTGGAAACACAAGCGCGTGAACTGGCCGGCCACTATGAATGTACTGTCTTCACGGCAATCGAGCTCAATCAGGAAAAACTCACTCAAATCAAAGCCGCTTTGGAAAAGAAATTCTCCGGCACGGTGAGGCTAAACACAAAAATAGATGCCAACATTATAGGCGGTATGATCATAGAGTGCGGTGACTGGCAGTATCAATCAACCATTCAATCTAAATTACAACAACTATATAACCATCTTGTTCTAAACTGATTATGTCAACCAATGTAACCGCGGCGGCAAAACTTTCCGAAGAATTGCAAAGCCAAATCAAATCTTTCGAGGCAAAGAGCACTACCGAAGAAGTAGGCGTTGTCCGTGAAGTGGGCGATGGCATCGCTTCTATCAGCGGGCTAAAGCATGCCAAATCAATGGAAATGCTTGATTTCGAAAACGGCTCCACTGGCGTTGCCCTTAACCTGGAACACGACCGTGTCGGCGCCATGATTTTGGGTGATTACTCAGGCATTAAAACCGGCCAAAATGTGCAATCTTCAGGCAAAATCTTGTCTATTCCGGTTGGCGACGATGTTATCGGCCGTGTTATCGATCCACTCGGTAAACCTCGTGACGGCAAACCGGACTACAAACAAGAAAAAATTTACCCGATCGAAAAAATCGCACCCGGTGTCATGACTCGCCACCCGGTTGATACTCCGCTCATGACGGGCATCAAGGCGGTTGATTCCATGATTCCAATCGGCCGCGGCCAACGCGAGCTCATTATCGGCGACCGTCAAACAGGCAAAACCGCGATTGCCATCGACACCATCATCAACCAAAAAGGCAAAGGCGTAACTTGCATCTATGTTGCTATCGGCCAGAAAGATTCCAAGATCGCCAAAATCGTTTCCAAGCTCAAAGAAGTGGGCGCCATGGATTACACGGTCATAGTTACAGCCTCGGCTTCCGACCCGGCCTCACTGCAATACATCGCGCCTTACGCGGGCTGTGCAATCGGCGAGTACTTCATGGATAAAGGCCAAGACGCGCTTGTGGTTTATGATGACCTTTCCAAACACGCTTGGGCCTATCGCGAAGTATCACTTTTACTCCGCCGCCCGCCCGGCCGCGAAGCATATCCCGGCGATGTTTTCTATCTTCACTCCAGGCTCTTGGAACGCGCTGTGCGCCTTTCCAAAGAGTACGGCGGTGGTTCATTAACCGCATTGCCGATTATCGAAACCCAAGCCGGCGATGTTTCCGCTTACATTCCCACCAACGTAATCTCAATTACCGACGGTCAGATCTTTTTGGAAAGCGACCTCTTTTATCGCGGTATTCGCCCGGCGCTTAATGTCGGTTTGTCCGTATCCCGTGTTGGAGGCGCCGCGCAGTTTAAAATTATGAAAAAAATCGCCGGACCGGTGCGTTTGGATTTGGCGCAGTTCCGTGAGCTGGAAGCTTTCGCTCAATTTGCGACTGATTTGGACGAAGCCACCCGCAGCCAAATTGAACGCGGCCGCCGAACAGTGGAAATTCTCAAACAAGACCAATACGTGCCCATGTCGCTTGCGCACCAAGTAGCGTCGCTTTTCGCGGTTACCAAAGGCCTATGTGATGAAATCGAAATTGAAAAAATCACCGAATGGGAACATGG
>WJLP01000074.1 GCA_014728435.1 Candidatus Uhrbacteria bacterium | reverse complement strand
TCATCTGCTTTTGCAATGATGGATAAAGGCGCGAAATCCGTGCAAGGCGTGGAGCCTAATACTGATTTTGTAGTACTTGCTGAGATGCGAGCGCGTGATGAAGATTTTAGCCATGACGTGACTTTTTTACACCTTAAAGATACACGTAAACTACCTTTTGATGACGGCAAATATGATATTGTTACGTTTAATGCGGTTTTGGAGCACATCAAACCGTCTTTACGGCAGGATATTATTAAAGAGGCTTACAGATGCCTCGCGCCCGGGGGCTTATTGGTTTTTGCTGAAACGCCGAACCGTATCTTTCCTTATGACGGGCACACTACAGGCCTGCCGCTGATTCCTTGGTTGCCGCTGGCAATCTCCTACCCCATTGCCAAATATCTTAGTTTGAGAGCCAACAGGGGTTTTAGCAAGAATGAAATGATAGCCGAGGGTTTGGTTGGCGGGTCATATTGGCAAATAAAAAAAGCGATTCCCGGTGCTGAATGCTTAAACCTTAAAGGCGGTGATGCGGATTGGAAGTGTGATCTTAAAAAGTGCAATCCGGTTATGAGGGGCCTGCTTCGTATCGGCGAATGGAAGACGAGGAATATTTTGCGAATTCCGTTGAATGCGTGGATGCCGATGCTTGATCTCGTCTTCGCAAAAGAACAAATAAAAAATAACAAATAATAAAGATAATCCCTCCATTCACTTTGTTATTTGTAATTTGTTAATTATTATTTAAAGGTAGTATGGGAATTCAAGTTGAATTTAATCCGGATTTGGCGCTGAGAGATATCAGTGAGTTTGAGAGTGGGAATAGAAAAAAGGAAGAATGTATCCCTGATAATCTGACAGCCGGTGAAGTTTATGAGTTTTTAAAATCAGGGCAAAGAAATTATTGGTTGCATGGCGAGCTTCCACTACTTGAGACAAAAGGTAATTCAGTGCTTTCGCGACCTAAGGCGAGTATTAGGATAATTGAGGTGTCTCATTTTTTGGATGGTGACAAAGTCTTCACTAGAGGAAAGTATAAAGTAGTTGATGTCTTTGATGATGATAATATTCACTTTGAATCTTATAAAATAATATAGACCTTGTAACAAAATTCTGTAGGGACGATCCCCACGTGGTCGTCCTGGAAGAAAATTATTCAATAGTTGTACCAAAATATTTTTTGCCAGTGAGTATCTTTTTTAAATTGGAGAGATTTTTACCATCCGCGATGATAACGCGGATTTTTGATTGTGATGCGAGGCGTGATGCGATTGGGTCAAAAGGCGCGTTCATGCCCGGTATCCATTTATTGCCAACGATTTTGCGGAATGATTTCCAATCTATATTAGCTAGAGGCTTGGCGTCTTTGTACTTGGCAGGATCTTTGTCGTAAGCTTGGGCGATGTTGGAGAGGTTGATGACGGTTTCAGCCTTGTACTTTTTCGCGAGACGGGTGGCGACGTAGTCTGTGCTCCAACCCGGCTTCCAACCGGCGGCGATGAGGAGCGGCTTTGTCCAAACATGAGTGCGAGTTGGGTCTTTGACGACTATGTGTTGAGCCTCGGCGCGAAAGATGGTGCGCATCAAGTGGGCATTCAAGCGGGTTGAGTGAATGCCAAGCCAGTCAATATCTTCGTCAGCCAGCTTTGTGACTTTGCGCGCGGCTTGCTGGTAGATGCGGGCTGTATTACCTCCGCCAACGACGAGGATGAAGCGTTCGCCGGATTTGACGAATGAGCGGATGAGGGTGGCAAAGCGTTTCAAAAAAGCGGCATCAATACCGCTTTTCGGAACTACTATGGATCCGCCCAAAGAGATTACAATGGGAGAATTTTTCATGATTATTTCTTTGGTTCGTGGATGAATGAATTACCCAGCCAACCAGCGGCCCAGAAAACGAGAGCGCCGGCAAAAGTTGGCCAAAAACCATCTACGCTAAAGCCGGGTACAAGGTATGCGGCAAGCCAGAACATACCTGCGTTGATTATTAGCGTGAACAATCCCAACGTCACGATATTGATTGGCAAAGTGAGGAGGATAACGAGAGGGCGAATGATTGCGTTAATAAGACCAAGGACTAACGCAGTTAACAGAGCTACCCAAAAAGTTTCGATTGTGACACCGGGGACGATGTAGGCTACAAAGAGTAGCGCGAGGGTACTAATGACCCAACGAAAAATTAACATATTTTCATTTTAATTAATAAATAATAATTAATAAATAATAAAGCGAGCGGAGGGATTTACTTTTTTATTTATTATTTGTTATTTGTTAATTCTTATAAAGAATGCCGAAGGCGACGAGTAGTAATCATGTTTAATTTGATTGAAAAATCATGTAAATCAAGGTTCAAGATTGGAGTGTTTCTTTTGAATTTCGGTGATTTTGTTTTCTGCGGTTTCCAGTTGTTTGCGGAGATTTTCGGCGAGTTCCATGGCGCGCTCGTATTTTTTTAAACCTTCATCGAGGTCTGCATTTTCACCTTCAAACCACTCGGTAATTGCTTCGAGTTCCTTGAATGCTTTGGCGACGTCGAATTTTGTTGTTTTGGGCATAATCTTGGCTATGGACAGCTCGCGAGCCGCCCTTACAGTAATTTTTGTTGCGTTTCGGATCGCTTCGCGCGGACTTGGTTGACTGTTAGATCGCTTTCGCCGTCGCGGAGGATGGCGGTGATTTTGGTACCGACTTTGAGCGCTTTGGTTGAGGTGATCGCTCGCCCCCTTGCGTCGCTAAGCATGGTATACCCGCGAGCGAGTACTCCTTTTGGATCAAGCGACGCAAGGAGACGGATCTGCGAACGGTATCTCTCTTGGAGCGCCTGATGCAATTGTCTCATATTTGCGCTAATGAGTGAAGTTTTTCTATCCAGTTCAATTTTTTGTCGTGATATCCAATTCCCCGGCGAGCGCATGGCTCGGGCTAGAATATCTTGATAAGTTGCGATGCGATCTTTAAGTGTGCGCTCGATAGAATCTGCTTGGTAGGCGAGATTTCTGAGTACGTCGGCTTTATCGGGGACTAAACGGCGCGCGCAATCGGTTGGCGTTGAACCGCGGACATCGGCGGCAAGCTCGGCAAGTGAGATATCGCGCTCGTGGCCGATTCCGACCATGGTGGGGATTTTTGATGCGTAAATCGCGCGTACCACTTGTTCGTCGTTGAAGGCCATCAAGTCTTCCAAAGAACCGCCGCCGCGCGTCATCACAAGAGCGTCGTAATCTTGGTGATTCGTGTTTGCTTGCTTGATAGCGCGGACAAGATCCTCGGCAGAGCCGGCGC
>WJLP01000073.1 GCA_014728435.1 Candidatus Uhrbacteria bacterium | reverse complement strand
CGAGTGTGGAATCTTCATCATCCTCGCCGACAGAAGTTTCGAGTGAAACCGTATCTTGCGAGATCTTGATGATATGGCGAACTTTGTTTACGTCTTCGTCCATTTCGGCGGCGATTTCCTCCGGAAGCGGTTCGCGGCCCAAATCTTGGATAAGCTGGCGTTCGATTTGCTGGAATTTGTTGATTGTTTCAACCATGTGTACCGGAATGCGGATAGTACGGCTTTGGTCGGCGAGCGCTCGGGTGATGGCTTGGCGGATCCACCAAGTCGCATAGGTTGAGAATTTATAGCCTTTGCGGTATTCAAATTTTTTGACCGCGCGAAACAGCCCGATATTGCCTTCCTGGATGAGGTCAAGCAGTGAGAGCGACTTGCCCATGAATTTTTTGGCAATGGAAACAACAAGGCGCAAATTAGCCTCGATGAGTTTCTTCTCAGCTTCTTTATCACCCCGCTCTTTGCGCTTTGCCAGTGCCACTTCTTCTTCGGCGGTGAGTAGAGGAATTTTTCCAATTTCACGCAGATAGATTTGAATGTAGTCCGCGGTAAGATCAAACGGATCAACTTTGAGCGCGTCCGGAGCCACGGCACTGTTTAGTGAGGTCATGATTTCATGGCGTTCGTCTTTGCGGCCCAAGATGCCTTCTTTCATCTCAACGATGCCTACGCCGGCCGCGTCAAGGCGATCGATGAAGGCTTCATAAACCGGGATATAATCTTCCACGTCGGGAAACGCATAGAGAACTTCGGTTTCTGTAAGGAACCCTCTTGTTTTAGCTTTATTAAAAAGATGGTTCAGAACTTCTTCGGATGGAGGCGGTGCTTTCACGTAAGGAACTTTTGCCACTGTGGGTGTCTTCTTTTTTGGGGCATTTTTCTTTTTGGAAGTACTTTTAACAGCCTGTTTTTTTACAGGCTTTTTAGTTGATTGAGCTTTTTTTGCAGAGCTTTTTTTAGCTGACGGGCTCTTTTTTGCGGTCTTAGCAGACGTTTTGGACGAGGATTTAGATGTTTTGGGCATACATCTTATTGCACTCCCGAGCCGCGAGCGTTTCCGAGTCTTGCTCGGTGCCGGCGGGAACGGAATACTTATTTAAATAACAAACCACCGCCTTTGGCGGGGTCCCGCAAAAATATTATAAATTGATGCGGGATAATAAATAATAATTAAGAAATAATAAAGATTGTTATTTAGTTATTGAGGTTTTGAAATTGCGTTAACAATTCTTGTATACGATCTGTGTCACCTTTCCTTTCGGCTTCACGCATTTGCGTCTCAAGTTCCCGGCGGGTCAGTTTGGCGCTGTCCGCCAAGAGGCTTTGTTCGGTTTCGGTAAATTCCTTGACGAAGGAATTCTTATCAAGATTTTCGTATTCTTTATCGGCCAAGAGCGTTAGAAAATCGATTAATTCGTTGATTTCTGGCTCGGGCCCGTTGTTTTCTTGAACGGACGAATTGTACTTGTTAACGAGAAATTTGTAAAGCTTGGCATGTGGAGCGTGTATCCAGTTGATATTGATTTCATGGAAGAGTTCGGGGAAAGCGATCACCGCAGCCAGCCATCTTTGTTCTTTATTTTTGGTGCTGTTTGTTTGATTATTCTCTAAGTTTAGGGTAATTTGATCGTTTTCTTGCGGTGCTTCAATGCTTGTTTTATTTTGTTTTGGCACGTCCTTGTTAACTTGTGATAAGGTGGCTCTAAGCGCGTCGGGAGAAACGTCCAAGTCCTTGGCCAGGCGGCTGATCCAAGCGTCCCTCTCCACAGGATCGGCAATATGCCGGCATTCTTTAAGTACGAATTTGGCAATCATCTTCTTGCCTTCGGGTGTTGAGCCATTATGTTGTTCAAAGGCCAGATTGTAGATCCATTCCATGATTGGTTTTGCCTTACGAATTGACTCTTTCCAGTGATCAAGATCTTTACGAATAAGTTCGTCCGGGTCTTTGGCGATGGATTGATCATAGCGAATCACTTTGATGTTGAAGTCCATTTGACGAGCCAGATCCATGCCTCTGAGCGTGGCATCCAAGCCGGCTGAATCGGTATCAAAGGCAATGGCAATGTTTTTGGTGAAGCGTTTAATGAGGTTAAGTTGTTCGGTTGTAAGAGCGGTGCCGCTTGAGGCTACAACATTTTTTACATCAAATTGATGCGAAGTGAGAGCGTCCATATTTCCCTCCACGACAATGGCCAAGTCATCGCGTTTGATATCGCCTTTAGCTTTGTCTAAACCGTATAAAACATGGCTTTTTTTATATAAAACAGTTTCCGGTGTATTGATGTATTTGGCGGTTTTTTCATCGGTCAAAATTCTGCCCGTGTATCCGATTATATTGCCAAAAGTATCGGCAATGGGAAACATGAGACGACTGCGGAAGCGATAATAGATGCCGGGGCGGTCGTCGTTTTTTTTAGCAATGCCGACGTTGATTAAATCCACGGCGGTTATGCCCTGTTCTTTGAATTTGGCCGCATAGGGTTTCCAATCGGCCGGGGCGTACCCCAGCCTCCACAGGTCGGCGGTTAGGTCGTCGATGCCGCGTTTTTTTATGTATTCGCGTGCGATTTGAGCCTCCGGTGAAGTCTGCAAGGTGTGTTGTAATAGTTTGCAAATATACTCATTGGTTTGTTGCAGGCTCTTTTTTTG
>WJLP01000072.1 GCA_014728435.1 Candidatus Uhrbacteria bacterium | reverse complement strand
TCCACAATGTCGGGGAAGCGCTTGACCAGCATGTCGGTTACGTCGCCCGCTATTTCCATGGGCTTTAAGCGTTTTTTCTCATCACGTTCAACATAGCCGCGTTCGATGATGGTGGAGATGGTGGGCGCGTAAGTACTTGGGCGGCCGATGCCGTTTTCTTCCAAAGCTTTAACAAGCGTGGCGTCGCTGTAGCGGGCGGGAGGTTCGGTAAAGTGCTGGGTGCCTTTGATGTCTTTAGTATCCATGTCCTCATCTTCTTTCAGTTCGGGTAACAGTTTGTCTTTTTCTTGGTCGGGATAGAGTTTGAGATAACCCTCTCTTACAACCTGCTGTCCGGTGGCTCGGAAATTGTAATCACCGCCTTTGATGTCCACGCGAGTAGCGTTTAATTTGGCGTCAACCATTTGCGTGGCCACGGAGCGTTGCCAGATGAGAGTGTAAAGTTTGAGCAGGTTTTTATCCAAATGACCGGCTAAAGCCTCCGGTGTGCGTTTGGGATCGGTGGGACGTATGGCTTCGTGGGCTTCTTGAGCGCCTTTGGATTTGGTTTTGTAAACTCTGGGTTTGCTTACAGCCATTTCTTTGCCGAATTCCGCGACAATGTGATTGGTGGCTTCATCGATAAAGTTTTGCGCCAAGTTTAAACTGTCGGTACGCATGTAGGTGATAAGACCCACTGAACCGGAACCCACATCTTGGCCTTCGTAGAGTTTTTGCGCCAAGGTCATGGTTTGTTTGGCGGAAAAGCCCAATTTGCCGTTTGCTTCCTGTTGAAGCGATGAAGTGGTAAAAGGCGCGGGCGGGCTTTTGGACTTTTCTTTTTGCTCGATTTTATCGATAGCGAACTTTTGCTTTTTGCAGTCCGTAATAATCTTGTCGGCTTGCTTTTTGTCTTTAATTTCCATCTTATCCAAAGCTTTGCCTTTAATGCCTTGGAGCTTGGTTTCCAATTCTTGTTTGGCGGAATTTAAAAATATGCCCTCGATGCTCCAGTATTCTTCGGGTTTGAAGTTTTGAATCTTTTGTTCACGTTCAACAATAAGGCGCACTGCCACGGATTGCACGCGCCCGGCCGAAAGGCCGCGTTTCATGTGGCGCCAGAGAAAGGGGGAGAGCTGGTAACCTACAAGACGGTCTAAAATGCGCCTGGCTTGCTGGGCATCCACGAGCTTTTGGTCGAGCGGGCGTGGATTTTGGAAAGCCTTCTTGATGGCGTCTCTGGTAATTTCGTGAAATGTGATGCGTTTAAGTTTTTGCGGATCTTCATCTAAAATTTGCGCCAAATGCCAGCTGATAGCTTCTCCTTCGCGGTCTTCATCAGTAGCGAAGTAGACCTCGTCGGCTTGTTTGGCTATTTCTTTAAGTTCTTTGACCTTGGCTTTGTTGTCGCGGGGGATGAGGTATTGAGGTTCGAAATCCTTTTCCACATCAACTCCGAGTTTGGATTTGGGCAGATCGCGAACATGGCCCATTGAGGCCATGACTTTGTAATCTTTACCTAAAAATTTGGAGATGGTTTTGGCTTTGGTAGGGGACTCTACGATGACTAATTTCATAATGAAAGCTGATAGCAGTTAGCTGATACCGCCAAAGGCGGTCAAGAGCTGATAATAAGGAAAGATAACAGAGAATGATTGATGTAACAAGCTTGGAATAAAAAAATATCTTAATATAGCAAAAAATAAGACCGAATAGTCTTTAATGATTTTTAATTACTATTATATATATTACTAAATATTGTTAAATTTCATACCATGTTTAACAATTGTCGGCCGATTTGCGTGAGTTCGTAGGTTTGGCCGCCGGTGTCGTGCAGAGCGTCGATAAGTTCGAGACTCATGCAGGTTGAAGCCACGGAAGCCGCGGAGGTGTTGATATGCCGTGCAAGATCATCTACGTGCGTTGCGGTGCGGCAGAGGTCTAAGATATTGCGTTCGTCGGTTGAGAGTTCGCGGCCAAGCGAGGGAGTGGCCGGCGGTTCGGTGTTTTGAGCGGCTGTTCCTTGGTTTAGGATGTCGGCCGCTGATTCACAGATGCTTGCGCCTTGGCGGATAAGTTCGTGCGTGCCGCGGCTGGTTTCGGATGTTATGGGGCCGGGTACGGCAAAAACATCACGTCCCGCTTCGAGAGCATTTTTGGCGGTAAGCACGGAGCCGGATTTGAGGCCCGCTTCAACAACGACCGTGGCGCGACCAAGTGCGGCGATTATGCGGTTGCGCTGGGGGAAGTGGTGGGGTAGACCTTGAGTTTTCGGAGGGAATTCACTGATGATGGCGCCGCCTGTGAGCAAGATTTGTTCAGCGAGTTTTTGATGCGCAGACGGATAGATTGACTCGTCATCAACTCCGGAGCCCAGCACGGCTATGGTGATGCCTTGCTGCTCTAAAGCGGATTTGTGGGCAGTGCCGTCAATTCCCAGCGCCAAGCCCGAAACTATACCCGCTCCGCGGGCAACCAAGCCGGTAATAATTGATTCACAGGCGCGTTTGCCGTAAGTACTCATTTTACGCGTGCCCACTACGGAGACCCAAGGACGCGAGTCCATGGGCGAGCCGCGCCAAAAGAGCGCTCCGGGCGCGGTATGTATTTGCTTGAGTGGAGCGGGATAGACTTTGTCCCAAGGTGAGATGAAGTTGATTCCTTGGCTATCAAGCTGTTGGCGCAAGTCGTTGAGTTTAATGTTTTGACGCCAGGTGATGAAGTCTTTGATGAATTTGGGGTTGATTTGCGCTTCAGTTAGCTGTTTTTGGCCGGCTTCCCAAGCTTTGGCCCCGCCTTCAAAACCGTAATATTTATGCAATTTTGAGAGGCTGGCGGGTCCGAATTTTTCGTGCCAAGCCAGCCCAAGCCAGCCCAGGCGGGAGTCGTCCCAACGGGTATTGACAGGTTCGGGCGTTATCTGGTAAGACATAATCAACTTCGTTAGAAACTCTCAAAATTTCAAAGTTGCAAAAACGCTAAACCGAAGAATTTTATATTGTAACTTATTACTTTGTGAGTTTGGAAAGTTTTAATTCCGTTCTAATCTGCTTGCGGACGGTTGTCTCGGGAGCGCCCCTCCAATCCCGTCGCATTCGTTTCGTGAGCAGGTTAGAGCGGATTTTTTAGCTGAAAGTCCGTAAAGCTGGAAGTCCGTCAAGCTGGTGGTTGTTAGGTTGAGGGATTGCGGTGGGAGTTCCAGTTGTTCATTGCGTCCGCTGTGCCTAGATTGATCCAGTCGAGAATGGCGTCATTTGAATATTTGATGACTTGTTTGATTAATTCGGTTTCCTTTGCGGAGGGCTTTTGCAAAACCCAATCGCG